>JAYRNS010000873.1:0-4152 GCA_041912075.1 Anaerolineae bacterium | reverse complement strand
CAGAAATCGTGACACTGGCCGCGGCCTTTTTGGCCGTGATGTCATCGGCGACCTCGATCGTGCACGGGGTCTTCTTGAGCACGATCTTGTCCTTGGCAACCGTTGCCGTGACCTGGTCGGCGGTCAGGACGATACCGTCTTTGCTCATCTCGACCGTGTAGGTAGCATCATCCGTGGGGACTCTGATGGTCAGCTTGACGTTTTCGTCGTCCAGGATGAGTACCATCTTGTCTGTTTGCAGGACTTTGACCGTGGGCCCGGTCACGTCGGGCGGCAGATCGTCCTGTGTGCTCCAGAAGCTGCCCACCCAGATCGGGTAGTCGGTGTCACCGGCTTCGAACTCGATCCAGACGTTGGCCCCGACCGGCGGCATGACGTACCAGCCCACCTTGGAGCCAGCATAGGGCGTACAGGGCAGCGCCCAGGTCAGCTCCTCATCGGACAGCGCCGGCACCATCGTCTTGAGACGCCCCAGTTTGAGCGGGTCGTCGTTGTTGATCACTTTGCCGCGGTATTTCCCAAAGAATGGCATCAGACTTCTACCTTTTGTGTCGCGCTGCCGGGTCCCTCGCGCGTCAGCACGAAACGCTGTTTGTATTCGCCGCGGCTGATCTCGTGTGTGACTTTGCGGATGTAATAGTTGCCATCGTAACTGCCGCCAGCCCCACGCACGCCCACGACACCCGGCGCCATGAGCAGGTCGCCGTAACGGAACGTATCGAGCACACCTTTGGCTGACAGCGTGCTGGCCGCCGAACGATCGGCGATGGACTGGGCTTCGGCGCGGGCCTGCGTCGCGTTGGCACCCGAATAGACCAGCCGCAGCTTGCGCACGAAAGCGGTATCATCGCCCAGGCGGCTGGTTTTGGAGAGGGAGGTCTCGGTGCTCGTCTTGCCAATCGTGATCGTGGTTGCTTCATCGGCGTTGTCGTTGTTGACCGAACCAAAAACCTGGGCCGGTGCCAGGGCGTCGTCGGCAAATTCGAGGGTTTCGACGTTGGTGCCTGCACCGAGGTTGGACGTCAAGGCGCGCTGCGCCGACCCGGCGTATTCGAGCGGGCCCCAATAGCCGACGTTCTTTTTGGGCGTGGGGCCGGGCTTGATGCGGAAAATGAAGCTGTGGCGTGCGGCCAGCTGCTGTAAATAGGCGCGGTCGGTGGCCACCTGCTTGGGTACGCGCTCGTCTTCGGTCGGTGTCCAGGTCGATGAAGGGTCCGACACTTTGGGATCGATGCCGTAGCGGGCGTAATCTCCCAGGATGGCCTGCACGATCTCTTTGTCACCCAACCCTGCGTGGTTTTTGTCTTTCTCCTCCAGGTCCATCAGAATGCTGATATCTTTGCCAGTGAGCGTCAGGGTTGGTGTGGCAGCGCGGCCACCTGGCGTGAGCTGGCGGTGTGCGATGATGCCGTCGATGAGCACGTGCGGCTGTGCGTTGAGGGTTACGGTGACGATCACGCGGTTACCTGGATCGAGCAGCGACTCGCTGAGCAGCTTGTAATCAGCCGTGGCCCGCGTGGGACGTTCGGCGCGCAGCATGATCTGGAAGCCTTGCTGAAAATCACCAGGTTTGCCGCCATCTCCCTGGGTCACGGTGATCTTCTGCACAGCCGCCATCAGCCAGGCGGGTGCAGTATCGGGCGATTCTTTCGAGCCGATGAGCAGGCCCAGCAGTACTTTCATCGCGGCTCCTGGAACTGCGGCACTGGCACACGCACGCGCTGACCGGGTTCCTGTCCCCAATCGAACGGGTTCATGGTATTGTTGGCATCACAGATCTGCCAGAACTGCTGCGGATCACCGAGCAGGCGCGCCGTGATCAGGTCCAGGCGATCGGCCGGTTCGACGGTGACTTCAGCCAGGAGTGGCAGCATTTCACCCTGCGGCAGAAAGCGCCGTCGTTTGTAGGTGATGTGGTGGCCATCTGGCATTTCGTACACGGCTTCTTCGAGCACGGTATAGCGGCTGGTTTTGTCGAACATAGGTTCCCTCTATCCTACGCGCCCAGCGACATCGAAGCCCACAAGCTTGTTCGGGTCCTGGCTGATCCCGCTGCGCGCCAGGCGTTCTTTGGATTTCTGGTAGGCCAGGAACAGATCGTAGCCTTTGTGTTTCGAATCGAGGTCCGAATAGCTGAGCGCGCGCATGCCCAGCGACACCCGGGCGCGGATCGGATTCAGATTGGTGTCGAACTCTTCTTCGGTGACGGTGACGTTCGTCAGCATCACGGGCAGCACGCGCCGGGGCCCCCAGACGAACAGCACCAGTGGTGCGTCATACGGTGCGCCAATTTCCATTTTTCCCTGACCGAGCAGGCTGTTGTCGGACTGCACCTGGCCGGCCTGCGGGTAGAGCAGCATCTCCATCGCGGCCAGCTGCGGGTGGATGCCGTCACTGCCCTTACCGCTCTCCAACTGGTCGATGGCGTTGACGATCACGTCCAGGTTGAGCGTTTCCTCCGGTGCACCGGTCAGGCGGATAGTTTCCGAGCGCTGGCCTTTTTCCCCGCCGGCCACCTGCGGCGTCAGGGTGCGGCGCAGCGTATCGGGGTTGTATTGAAAGGCAATGGTCGTCTGGCTGTTGGCGTTGGCCAGGTCAACGGCGACCAGGGCGCCTTTGAGCAGGCGTGGACCACGTGGTGTGGTTGGCATGGTTCAGACTCCCGATCAGGGTGGCAGCATGTGATAGATGAAATCGACCGTGCCGCGCGTGCGGTGAAAGGAAATGCCGCCGCTAAAGCTGTCCGAGAAACGCCACGGTGTATTGTGGATACGTCGCTTCAGCTCAAGAACGACGCCGTCAGGCACACGCCGGGCACCGGCCTTGGAACCGGGCTGCGGCGCGCCCCACCAGGCGCCGCGGTTGGTCTTTGTGCCGTCCCAGCGCCCGTATTGGTTGTTCATATCGGCGAACACGGCGTCACATTCAGGGCTCCAGGTGACGACGGCAGCCGTACGACGAGCGGCGGCTTCGGCCGCCTCACGGGCTTCGCGGTCTTCCCGCGCTTTTTTGGCTGCGGCACGTGCGTCACGATATGTGACGAAGGTCTGCCAGGAGGTGTAACCATCCCCTTCGCGCCAGGCTTTGAATGCCTTCATGAGCTCTTTGGCCTGGTCTGGTTCAGCCGTGAGCTGCGCGGACAGGGTATTGAGTTTGCGCAGCACGATATCCAGGTCGTCGCCTTCGCTGCGCAGCATCTGCGGGTTCTCGCGTTGGATGGCATAGATCTCGCTGCGCTGCTCGGCAATCTGCGTCTTCAAACCGGCGACCGGGTCGGCTGGCTTCTTGGTCGTGGCACTTGTGTCGTCGTCATCGCCGTCTTCGCGCTGGATGCGCTGGCCGGCACCGCCCTGCTGCACGACGTGGGTCAGCTCGTGGGCCAGGAGCTCTTGACCGCTGGCGCTGCCCGGCGCATAGGCACCCTGGCGGAAATAAATGTCGTGACCGGTGGTGAAGGCGCGCGCACTGAGCTGGCGGTTGAGCTGGTTGGCCTGGGCGTCGGTATGCACCCTGACCTGGCTGAAGTCGGCGCCAAAGCGTGGCTCCATGAAGGTCTGCGTCGCTGCTGGCAGTGCGCTGCCACGCCCACGGCTAGCACGGATATCCTCCTCGACGTCACTGCCGGCGGCGAAACCGGCGGTACCGCCGGCACGCTGCAGGAGGTCTTCCTCCTCCTGCGGCCCGGTTTTGCGCAGCAGCGTCTCCTCTTGTTCCGGTTCGGTCTTGCGCTGCAGCTTTTCCTCGTCCTCTGGTTCGGTCACGCGCTGGACGTGTTCATCCTCTGCTGGTTCGGTCATGCGCATGACCTGCCCGGCGACGCGGTCGGCCTCTTGCTCGTAGGGATCGTTGGCGGCACCGACGGTGAGTTTGGCCTGAACCGTTACCCCGGACATGCCGCCAATCGAGACCTGTCCCAACTGATGGCCCAGGTGAGTGGCCTGGACAAACTGCTGCTCCATTTCCAACGGCACGGCAGGTTCGGCATAAGATGCCGGAGCTGGGTCTGGCAGTCTGGTTGCCTGGGCCGGTGTCGTGGGTCGGTCGATTCTTTTGTGTCGCGTGGTTTCCATAGTCATCTGCCTGTCAGTTTGGCCGCAGCGTGGTTAGGCACTCGCCTCCGGGTCGGCGCCCGCCGGGTAGGCGATGGTTGGT
>JAYRNS010000872.1:0-5782 GCA_041912075.1 Anaerolineae bacterium | reverse complement strand
CCAACAGTTTTTGCACGCAGTGGAACGGTCAATCTACGCAGCGGGCCAGGCACCACGTTTGCCATCGTGGGGTCGCTGAGTCCAAACCAGCCGCTGCCCATCACCGGCCGCAATGCCGATAGCAGCTGGTGGCAGGTGCAGACAGCCAACGGCCTCGCCTGGGTAGCCAACAGTGTGGTGACCGCGGTCCGTCATGCCAACGTGCCAGTGGTAGACACCAGCGGCACATCCAGCGGGTAACGGTGTATAACGTCCCCGGCACGGTCCGGACCGTGCCGGGGACGTAGAGAAAATTCTATTTTCGGCCAGGCTGTGGCATAATAGCGGAGAAGCCTGATAGGAGACCGCGATGCTGCAGCTCAACCGCTTTGCCAGGTATGCCTGGCTGGTTTTGTTCTATAACCTGTTAGTCATTCTTTGGGGAGCCTACGTGCGGGCCACCGGCTCCGGTGCCGGGTGTGGCAGTCACTGGCCACTGTGCAACGGCCAGGTGGTGCCGCGTGCTCCCCAGCTAGAAACGCTGATCGAATTTACCCATCGCCTGACGTCGGGTGTCAGCCTGATCGTGGTGGTGATTCTGGTCGTGTGGGCATTTCGCAGTTTCCCGCGCCGCAGCCCTGTACGTGCAGCAGCCGTGTGGAGCGGGCTGTTTATCGTCACCGAGGCACTGCTGGGTGCTGGTCTGGTGCTCTTTGGCCTCGTGGCCGACAATGAATCGATGGCGCGCGCAGTGTCCATGTCGCTGCACCTGATGAATACGTTTCTGCTGCTGGCCGCGCTGACGCTGACGGCCTGGTGGGCTTCGGGGGGGCAGTCAGTCCAGGCACAGGGCCGTACGGGCCTGATTTGGGCGCTGCGTCTGGGGCTGCTGTTAGCGATTGTCCTGGGTGTCAGCGGCGCAGTCACCGCCTTGGGGGACACGCTGTATCCGGCGGCTTCGTTGGCCCACGGCATTCAGCAAGATTTTTCGCTCACGGCCAGTTTTCTCATTCGCCTGCGTGCTCTGCACCCCGTGCTGGCCGTGACGATTGGCGTCTATCTCATCCTGGTGGCCCGGACCGCACGTCACCAATCATCCCAACCAACCACGCAGCGGCTGGTGCGCCTGTTGATTGCACTGGTGATCGCACAGCTCGTAGCCGGCGCGCTCAACGTGGTGTTGCTGGCACCGGTGTGGATGCAGCTTTTACACCTCCTGCTGGCCGACCTGGTCTGGCTGTCGTTGGTGCTGCTGTCGGCCTCGTTCACAGCGGTACCCGTGCCGCAGCTGCACGCCGTGGAAGCCCAGGTCTGAATCGACCACGGACCGGCCCCGTTATGGAACTCTATCTGATTCGCCACGCCCAATCACAAAACAATCTCGCCTACAGCCAGAACTCGAACGAGCGCGTCGCCGACCCCGCGTTGACCCCGGTGGGCGGGCGCCAGGCCGCCTTGCTGGCGTCATACCTGGCCGAACGAGTAGACCCCTTGTCCCGGGACGCCAGGGCCAATTACTCGAACCAGTTTGGGTATCAGTTTACGCACCTCATCACCAGCCCCATGCGCCGTGCGCTGGAGACGACGCAGCCCCTGGCGTCGGCTCTACAGCTGCCAGGTGAAGTGTGGCCTGACATTCACGAAACCGGCGGTGTCTACCTGGACACCGAGGCTGGGCGTGTCGGCCAACCGGGGATGACGCGGCAGGAGATGCTCGAAACGATACCGGACATCAATCTGCCGCCCGAAGTTACCGACCGCGGCTGGTGGACACGCGACTGGGAGGCACGTGGCGAGCGCCCGGCGCGCGCGTTTCGGGTGGCCGCACGCCTGTGGGCGCTGGCCGCCGAAGACGCACGCGTGGCCATGGTGACGCACGGCGGTTTTTCGGACCTGCTGCTCAAGGTGTTGTTTCGTCTGCCCGATGAGGTGCCCACGGACTACTTCCACTACAACACCGGTATCTCGCGCCTCGACCTGGGTGCCGATGGCCGGGTGCGGGTCATGTACCTCAACCGGTTGCCCCATCTGCCACCAGAACTGGTGTCGGCCTAGCAGTATCGTTTTCACTAGACTGTGCGGGCTACGGTCAAATGTAGTGGTGCGCTTTCGCCCAAGCCGTCAGCTCTTCACGGAAATTGGGGTGAGCAACATTGATCAGGTTCAGAGCGCGTTGGCGAATCGACTTGCCGTACAGCTCGGCCACACCAAACTCGGTCACCACGTAGTGCACATGGTTCCGGCTGGTGGTGACGCCGGCCCCTTCTTTGAGCGTGGGCACGATCCGGGTGATCGTATCGTTGCGCGTGGTGCTGGGCAGGGCGATGATTGGTTTGCCACCCTTGCTGCGCGAAGCACCGTAGACGAAGTCCATCTGTCCACCCACGCCGCTGTAGAACGACGTGCCGATCGAGTCGGCACACACCTGACCGGTCAGATCGACCTCGATGGCCGAATTGATCGAGACCATGGTATCGTTCTGTGCGATGATAAAGGGATCGTTGACATAATCCTGAGGGTGAAACTCAACGATGGGGTTGTTATCGACGAAGCTGTACAGCCTCTGGCTGCCGAGAATGAAGCCAGCCACGATTTTGCCTGGGTGCAGCGTTTTGCGTTCGTTGTTGATGATACCCGCATCGACGAGGGGAATGACCCCATCGGAAAACAACTCGGTGTGAATACCCAGGTCTCTTTTGTGCTCGAGAAAATGCAGTACAGCATCAGGAATCGCGCCGATACCCATCTGCATGGTTGCGCCGTCGGGGATCAGGTCGACGATGTGTTCGGCAATGCGTTTTTCCAACTCACCGGGGGTACCTTGTGGCACCTCAGGCAGGTAATAACTGACCGGCACCAGATAGTCCACCTTACTGATGTGGATGAAGCTATCGCCCAGGCAGCGCGGCATGTGTTCGTTGACTTCCGCGACCACGATTTTGGCGTTCTGGGCGGCTGGTTTGGTCAGACCGACTTCCACGCCAAACGAGAGGAAGCCGTGCTCGTCGGGCGGTGAACAGTGGATCAGGGCCACATCCAATGGCAGCTGGCCATTTCGAAACAGGCGGGGGATTTCTGAGAGAAAGACCGGTGTAAAATCGGCACGCCCATCGTTCACCGCTTTGCGCACGTTGTGGCTGATGAAGAGCGTATTGACCCGAATCTTGTCTTCCATATCCGGCGCGACGTAGTCGGCATCGCCGATCGTCAATACCTGCACAATCTCCAGTCGTTCGACCTCACCCGCACGTGCGCGGTTGACGACGGCATTGAGTAGCGTTTGCGGCACACTGCAGTTACCGGTCAAAAAAATACGGTCGCCCGACTTTATGACCTGAACGGCCCTCTCCGCCGGGACTACCTTATTCCAAAAACGTACCATCCAGTTTGTCATTGCATCTTACCTTGATCAAGTCACCAAATAACTGCTTCGTGCCGGCATTGGATTGGCTCAGCTGACCGCAAGCGCTGCGGCCAATCCCGGATGGATAATCTGGCCACTGCGCACGTTGACGCCGCGCGCCAGGGCCGGCGACAGTTCCAGCGCCGCCTCCAGACCATCTCTGGCAATGCTGTGGATCAGCGGCCACGCCGCATTGCTGAAGGCATGGGTTGCGGTGCGCGCCACAATACCGCTCATGTTAGGCACACAGTAGTGAATAATGCCTTCTTCCACGAACGTGGGCGATGTGTGCGTAGTCGGTCGGGTGGTTTCAAAACATCCACCACTCGACACCGACACGTCCATCACGATCGAGCGTGGTTTCATACGCCGCAGGAGGTCGCGGTTCACCAAGATGGGTGAGCGCATGCCGGCTGTCTGCACGGCACCTACCAGCACATCGGCAAAACGGACCATCTTGTCGATGTTGTAGGGGTGCGCCACGAGGGTAACGACGCGTCCGGCAAAAACGGTATCGATACGTTCCAGGGCACGCAGGTTCTGGTCCAGGCCATAGACGTTGGCACCCAGGCCTAAAAACGCGCGCGCCGCGTTGGTGCCCACCACGCCGGTGCCCAGAATGACGACTTCTGCCGGCGGCACGCCTGGTACACCACCCAAGAGCACACCTTTACCGCCGCTGGTGTTCTCCAACAGCCGTGCGGCCACCTGTGCACACATGCGGCCGGAAATCTCACTGATGGGCAGCAGAACGGGCAGGGATCCATCATCTTCCTGGACGGTATCGTAGCCGATCGCGGTTACTTTGTTGTCGAGCAGGCTCTGCACCCGGCTGCGACGTGCCGCGGCCAGGTGTAGAAAACCACACAGGATCTGGTCAGCGTGCAGCCAGGTTGTCTCTTCCGCAGTGGGGCGTGCCACTTTGGCGACGAGGTCGGCGCGGGCGTACGCCTCCTCGGCACCATAGACCATCGTGGCGCCGGCCTTACGGTAATCTTCGTCGGCAAAGCCGCTGCCGATACCGGCCCCCTGCTCGACATAGACGCGATGGCCTTCCTCGCACAGGATTTGCACACCCGAGGGGATCAGGCCAACGCGGTATTCACTGGCTCTGCGTTCACGTGGGACACCGATGTCCATACTATTCCTTCTTTCCTGGCGTTGCGGAGACGGCGTGTTCTTTCCACTCGCGCACGATCAATCTGAAAATATCTGTTTCGGTCACAATCCCGATCACGGAATTATCCGGCGCCAGCACCGGAAACCCACCTACCTTGTGTTTGAGCAGGAGCTCAACCACAGCAACCACCGGCGTTTCCGGGGTCACCGTCAAGACAGACTGCGTCATGGCTTCTTCAACCGTAAGCCAGTTACCGGCCTGCGGATCGTACGGGTCCACCGCCGCCGCCATCGATGCGGCCCGCACGTCGCCTTTGGTCAGCATCCCGGCCAGCTGGCTTTCCTCGTCGACCACAGGCAAACGCCGGAAGCCATGCGCTTCCATCAATTCGGCCGCTTCGTCCAGATCGGCCTCTTGGCCAATGGTGATGGCTGGGGAGCTCATGATGTCACGCACCAGATAGTCGGGCATACGGTTCTCCTCCTCCTGCCGGTGAAAAAGCGCAATGGGCTGCTTGACACACAAAGGCTGCCGGCAGTCGATCCCTCCGAGGCAGCCTTTGTGTGTGATTGAAAATCAGGCTGTAGCTTTGGCCAGCAGCCCGGCCTGTTCCATCTTCTGGGTGATGACGCGTGCCAGCCGGCGAATCCCCTCCTCCAACATGGCCGGCTCGGCGTTGGAGAAGTTGAGCCGCATGGTATTGCACAAGCCGCACTCGCGCCCGCCAGCATAGAAGGCGTGTCCCGGTACAAAGGCCACTTTCTCTTTGACCGCCTCCTGCAAGAGGGCTTCGGTATTGATCTCGGGCGGCAGGGTGACCCAAAGGAACAGACCGCCTTCGGGTCTCGTCCAGGTGACACCCGGGGGGAAGTAAGACTCCAGCGCATGCAGCATGACGTCGCGCCGTTCGCGATAGACGACGCGGATCTCTTCGATGTGCGACTCCAGAAAACCGTCGCGCGCCACTTCATACGTCACCATCTGATCGAAGATGCTGCTGTGCAGATCCATGCCCTGTTTGGCCTGGACACACTTCTGAATCACCTCCACCGGTGCCACGATCCAACCAATACGCAGCCCCGGGGCCAGCAGCTTGGAGAAGGTGCTCAGGTAGATCACATTGCCCCGGAAATAGCCATGGCCGTCAGCCGCGCGCGACTCCAGGTTTTCACAATCGAGCCGTACCAGGGAGGGCAGCGTCTCGCCTTCGTAACGCAGCTGGCCGTAGGGATCGTCTTCGATGATGGGGATGCCGTAACGATCGGCCATGTCGACCAACT
>JAYRNS010000871.1:0-2711 GCA_041912075.1 Anaerolineae bacterium | reverse complement strand
TCCGGGTTGGTGTAGGCGTCCGGATTCGTGTACGCATCTGGATTCGTGTACGCGTCCGGGTTGACGATGCTGCCATTGGTGTAAGCATCAGGGTTGGTATACGCGTCGGGGTTGGTGTAGGCGTCGGGGTTGGTGTAGGCGTCGGGATTCGTATACGCATCGGGGGCATTCTCGGCGGTGATGCGTACCAGGTCGGCGGGCGAAACCAGCGTGTTGTAGACCTGGCGAAGGTCCTTGTACAGCGTGATGTCATAGTTAGCCGACAGACCGCTGAGCGTCACCAGGACCTTGCTCTGCGGCTCGATGGTGAATTTGTACCAGCGGGACTGGCCCTGGCGGTCGACGAAGTGCGAGACCGAGCCGCTCAACGAGCCCCCCAGGCCGGTCAACGGAATCTGATAGGCGTTCGTCCAGGTCGTGTTGTTGGGGCCGACAATGGCGCAGTTCGAGAACTCGGACGTATTACCAGCATTGTCGGTCAGCGTCGCCGTGAGGCTGGTGCCGGCGGGCAGCGCGCCGGGGAACGTGGCGACCAGGGCGCCGTTGCCCAGGGCGCTGGTCGTCACCTGCACGGTGCCCAGGTAGGTCTGACCTTCGCCAAAACCGGAGGGGTCGCAGCTGTCACTGCTGAAGACATCCACGTCGTACGTCATGCCGGCACCGCTGTTGAACCGGCCAAAGACACTCGTGTTGACACCGTCGGTCGTGGCACCGTAGAGCACGGGTGCATTCTGGCGGTCGTTGCTGCCGCCGTCACCGTCGCCGGTATCGTTGGCGTCGTGACCGTCGCTGCCCAGGTCGATCCCCAGTCCCGCGTTGGCGTAGATACGGTTGCCCTGGACCCGGTTGCCGGTGGCCAGGGTGGTGTCGATCGCGATGCCGACCGAGCCGTTGTGGGCAATGACGTTACCTGCCGGCGCGGAGGCAGCACCCACCGCGTTGCCCGTTGCGGGGATGGCTGGGCCGCTGATGTGAATACCGGCACCGCCGTTACCCAGGGGGGTTATCCCGTCGGCGGCCACGCCAATGTAATTGCCCTCGGTGTGACTGTCCGACGAATTGGTGATACGCAGCCCGGTATCGCCGTTACCGCTGATGACGTTGCGCAAGGCATCGGACGAGCCGCCAAACACCCCACCAAAGGAGCCCGCACCGGACATGATGCCGTCGAGCGTATTGGGAATGGCCAGCAGACCGCTGGCATCGGTGCCGATGTAATTGCCAGACACCTGGTTGTCGTACGAAATGGCTGGCAGCGTGGCACCGATGCGCAGACCGACGTTGTTACCGCTCAAGAGATTACGTGTGTCGGGCGTGTCTCCGCCCACCAGGTTATGATGGGCGCCACCGTCAATCCAGACACCGTTGCCGCTGTTGGCCACCCCTGCACTGCCAGTGGGGTTGGTGCCAACGAAATTGCCTTCGACATGGTTGTCGAACGCCGCCGTCCCGGATAACACAATCCCGTTGGTGTACCCGTTGACCACCAGGCCGCGCACGAGGGTGTCGTCGGTGGTGATGGTCAACCCGTCGCCGCCGGCGCTGGCACCGTTGAGCTGGATCAGGAGGCTGGCATTGTTACCTACCGTTAAGGTGTTGGGTGTTGCACCCGGCTGGCTGTAGCCGTCCAGCACCACGGCTTCGGTGATGCTGGGCAGCGCGGAGGTGGGCTCGATGGTGTGCACGCCGCCGTCGGCGATGTTGAAATGAATGTGGTCGCGCGTCGCGCCGTTGGGGATCGTGTTGGCGGCGTTCAAGGCTTCACGCAGCGAGCAGTGCAGCGTCGTACAGGCGCCGTCGTCGTTGTCGGCGGTGGTGGTGACTTCGAACAGCGGTTCCAGCTGCAAGCCCGGCTCGCACTGGTCGATCAGGCCGTTGCCGTTGCGGTCCGGCCCTTTCATGGGCGTGAAGGTGACATTGTCGATGGTGAAGTCGGGACCGGTCGTCTCGATTTGCACGGAGCGGATGCACGACCCCGTCACCGCCAGCGTGCCGGGGCTGGCGTCACCGGTCGCGGAGGCAACGACGGTGATATCCGGGGAGACAATCGAAGCCGCCGTGCCGGTTTCGTCACGCGCGGTGAGCTGCCGCGTTCCGCCACCGGTGTCGACGAACTCGACGCTCACGGCTGACATGGGCGCACTGAAGTTGATCAGCGCATCGGCACCGGCGGGATGGGTGGCAACGATCAGGTTGTCTGCGCCGATGATGGGGTGACCGGAAAGCGCAAAGGTCGGGATGTAGAAGCCGAAATCAACCCCCAGGTCACCGTAGGTGGTGTTGAGGGTGGCGATTGCGGCGGCGTCGGATTGCGCGGGCAGCCCATCGAAATCGATCGCCGTGCCCGGCACTACCTCGTAGGCGCCGATGTCACACCCGCCGCCCTGTGGGCGTGGCACGCCGCGCTGGTCGGTGGTGGTGCAACTGAAATAGGGGCCTGTGTCGATGGCGGGGCTGCCGGGGAGCAGTGCCATCGTTGCCGTACGACCGCTGTTGTCGGCCAGGGTGCCGAGCAGCGGATTGCCTTCAGCGAACGGACAGTTGTCCTCGGCTGGCCAGGTCAGGTTGTCGCTGCCGCCAACGACGCCGCCGCAGTTGCTGGTATCGGTGCCGGAGAGGATCGAGCTGTAGACATTGAGCACCCCACCCTGCTCAGTTTGTGCGCCGACCGAATCGCCGGCACCGCTGGCGGTGTTGCCTGAGAAGGTGCT
>JAYRNS010000870.1:0-1555 GCA_041912075.1 Anaerolineae bacterium | reverse complement strand
GAGGATATTTCCGGTTTGGTCGCCACGGGCGCCGAATCTGGCGATGCCGTCGACCTGAATATCAACTCTGCAACGCACGCTCAGGAGGCTACTCATGGCTAAGATTGTTCACGACGACGTACTGGATGGTGCGCTCAACATCATCAAGAATAACTGCACCCGTCAGGTGGCATGCTCGGCACAGCCGACGACCTACACCGAAGCCAACGCCACATATGCGCTGGCTGACGTAACGATGGCCTCTGGTGACTTCACCGCTGCAAATGGAGACACCAGCGGGCGCAAACTGACGGTGGCTGCAAAGAGCGGCGTGCTGATCGACACCAGCGGCACGGCTACCCACGTGGCGCTGCTCGATGGGGCCAACAGCAAACTACTGTTTGTCACGACCTGCACCTCGCAGGCATTGACCGCAAACGGATCGAACACGGTCAATTTCCCGGCCTGGAAAGACGAGATCGCTGACCCGACCTGATGGCAAACGATAGCTACTCTTGCGGCACGGGCGGCGCGATCCTTACTGGGTCGCGCTATCTCGTTCAGCCTTTTGTGTGGTCGCAGCTAACTGTTGCGCCGCACTCGCGCAAGGTGCTATCCGGTGGCCCTCCTGCCGCATCCGGCACATTCGACCCAACTTACTCGATTGCCGTTGATGCCATGTCACCGACGACCGTTCAGGCGATCCCGGAGCGGTCGTTCTCTTCCGGCGCCTTTGGCGAGCAGGGCATTTACTACCTCACGGGTGGTATGCACAGCGACTACAAGGGAAACGAGATCGACCGGATCGACCTGCGTAATCTGACCAGTACGCAGATCACGACGACGATCAACCATCAGCCGTCTGCCTCGCCTTCCGGCCCTGGTGGCGGTTACAGTTCGTCGGGCAGTGAATACCTCCACCGTCAGTATGGCAGCACGCCGAACCCGGCGGATTGGCAGCCGTACTCTCACCACGCATACACAAAGACAAGCTGGCACCCTGAGTGGGGCTTCCTGCTGCAAAACACCGCAGCCCAAGGGGATGGCACGACAACCGGCGCCGATCCAAACGGATCTGGCAGTGGCTATCCGCAAGCGACAGCTCCAAGCACACATGCTCTGGTCAGCTACAACTTCACCGAGGGGCGCTACCACAACCGCATCTATCCGGCGCCAGGGACGGCGGGCGCTTCAGATTGGAATCCGCATCGCCAATCCATCGTCATGCTCGATACGACCTCGCAGTTCACCTGCTACGTCCGCGAGATCCATGGCGTCTCAACCACGGTCATCAATGATTTCAACTTTTCAATTGCCTCGCTCGGAGGCGGTGGGCCCTCTGCATGGATTTCCGGCCAGTCCGGGAATGGTGTAGTTATCAAGCACCTTGAAGGCAACAAGCATCTAGTGCTGCGGATGGACGGCGCGACGGGCGGTGCGTCGGCAACGGGTATCGCGCTGTCGCACTCGCTGATTCTGATCGAGCTTTCACCGACCAGCCGAGCCAGTTTGCTGACGCTCCCCTCTGCACCATTCGTCGGAGTCACGCCTCGGGAAGATGGCAACCTCGCCTTTG
>JAYRNS010000869.1:0-3673 GCA_041912075.1 Anaerolineae bacterium | reverse complement strand
TGGGTTTTTTTTTTTTTGTCGTCTACCCCGTGTTGGGTGCGTGTCTTTGGTAACAATACCCGGGTGTTGGCCCCCGCCGTGCGCCTGGGCCGGCCGGCCGGCGCGCCCGCCCGGGTCCTGGGCCTACGGCGAAGATCCTGGTTGTATCCTCAGGCCGGTGTTGCCACGAAATCGAGCTGCAGCGTCACCGTGTCCTCCACCGCGCTGACCGCACGCGCCGCGGGAATGGTTATCTCAAAGTCGGCATAGCTCAGGGTTGTGCTGGCTTTGCCTTCGAGCCGGGACCTGTTGACCGGCACGAGGGTCACGTCGAACGTCACGGGTCGTGTGACGTTGCGAATCGTCAGATCGCCCACGATCTGGAACTCGAAAGCTTCACCGGCGGTGACCCGTGCCGGCAGCCCGTTGATCGCGGTGGGCACAAAGGTCACCAACTCGTACGTGTCGGTTTCCAGAATGCGGTTTTTGATCGCCCGGTTACGAAACTCGTTGTCGGTCGTCAGGTCCCGCGCATTGACCTGGATGGTGCCCACACGCGCCGCCGCGGGATTCGCGGTGTCAACCGCAATCTGCCCGGCAACCTGGCTGGTGGTACCCACCACGGTCTTGGGTGCACCGTTGAGCACTTCGTTGATGACAAAGCGCGCCTGTGACTCCGCCGGCACAATCTCGAAGACCAGCGGCGAGGCATTGCTTGTGCTGGGGATGCTGTCACTTGCCGCCGGCGCGGCAGTAGGTGCCGGCAGCGTCGCCGGCTCGGCAGCTGTTGCAGTCGTCGCTGTGGGGGCCACCGTAGGGGGAGCGGTCGTTGCCGTATCCTGGTTCTGCGCCACGGCGACCATGGGGGTTGCCACGGTGAGTGGAACGGCTTGCAGCGGACCGCTGGCCTGTTCGGGGGGTTTGAAGAAGGCATAACCCACCACCCCCACGACCAGCACCAGCACGATACCGGCAACGATCAATACTGTCCTCGACACGTCACATGTCTCCTTTCGGCAGGCTTAGCAGCCTGATAGTAGCGTCGATGCCAACTCGATTCAGTTGGGCATCTGACAAACGTCGTGCGCACTTCAGTGCGCTGAAGCGCACCTTACGAGCCAATTCCATCCAACTTTACTTCGTATAGAGTACCTGGTCGATCTGGGCCTCGATGGCCGCCGCGTCCAGGTTGGGATTGTTCTTCAGCACGTCGCGCAGGGCGGTCTTGACTTTCTCGATGTCACCACCGTGCGCCTGGATGGCCTCCGCCAGGGTCGAGCCCTGGCTCACGGCCTGGCTCAGCGTTTCGGCATCGATACCGGTGGTATCGCTGATCACACCCGTCCAGCGCAGAGCGGCACGCTGCGCCTGTTCGGCCTGCAGCTGCGCCTCGGTCACCGCACCGGTCTTTAGCTCCAAGGTGGTGATCAACTGGTTGAGCAACCCGCGCGTCATAAACGTGGCGGCCTGGTCGCCGCCCTGGGCCAGGCGCTGCGCCAGGGCCGTTGCCCGGGCCTCAGGGTTAGCCTGGCCACCCGTAAAGCCGCCTGGCGGTCCCTCGAAGGCACCGCCACCGGGGCCACCTGCGGGGAACCCGCCTGGCGGGCCACCCAGCGGGAGTCCACCGTCCGGGTTGGTAAGTCCGCGGCCACTGTTGGTGGAACCGGACCGGCCATTGGTGGCACCATCCCGGAACAACCCGGGACCCAGCGCTTGCAGCACTTCGCCAATGTCGTCGGCCGTCAGCTGCTGTGCGCGGATGGCCTCGATCTGGGCGGGCGTCATGGTCTGTTGAATCTGCGCCAGCAAACCGTCGAGCTCGGCCTGCGCCGTATTGTCACTGTTGCCCAGGCTCTGGTAAGCCTGCCATAGAGGCAGCAGCTTGTTGGCCTGTTCCACGCTGATGGCCTGGTCTCCATCTTGCAGCTTGAGCGAACCCAGGATCAACTGCGAGACGACAGGCAGTGCCTTGGCGTAATCGGTGTTGAGCGTGTTACCAGTCGTGGCCGATGTCGCGGCCGGCTGATTATTGCCAGTCGTCGCAGTACCACCGCAGGCAGCAAGCGCCAGGACGGTCAGCATACTCACAGCGGCCAAAAAAATCTTGTGCATGTTGGATAGACTCCTGATTATTCGTGACGCAGCGCTTCGATCGGGTCGAGCTGTGCTGCTTTGTTTGCCGGATAAAAGCCAAAGAAGACGCCGATCGCCGCGGCGGACACAAACGCCAGCACGATCGAGCCGGGCACGACGACCGTGCGCATGTCACTGGTCGCACCAAACAGGATCGCGCCACCAATCCCGGCCACAATCCCGATCAAACCGCCAACCAGGCTCAACATGAGGGCCTCGGTCAAGAACTGCAGGCGGATATCGTTGGGGGTGGCGCCGACCGACTGCCGGATCCCGATCTCGCGCGTCCGTTCGGTGACACTTACCAGCATGATATTCATGATGCCAATCCCGCCGACGATCAGGGACACACCCGCCACCCAGGCCAGCAGGTTGCGGAACGCTTCTGTTGCCGCACCGCGCGTCTGGATGATATCATCCTGCGTGGTCAGGGTAAACGGCAGTTCATCGACCGTCAGGTCTTTGGTGTTGGCCAGCTTGAGCTTGATCTGCTCGATGACCTTGGTCATGTCGGCCTTCTCGTCGATCTGGGCGTAGATCACCTGGACGCGGTTACCCACAAAACGGGCAAACTGCGACGGCAGGAGCCGGTCGAACACCAGCGTGATTGGCACGTAGATGCGGTTGTCAAAGTCGGTGTTGCCCACCGTACCCTTTTCGGCTGTGATGCCGATGACGGCCAGTTTCAGGGTGCCGACAGAAATCGTCTGTCCGATGGGATCGGCTGTGCCAAACAACTCCTTGGCAATGCCTGGCCCCAGAACCGCCACCTTGGCCTTGCGTTCCATGTCGGTGGCGCTCAGGAAGCGCCCATCGGCCACCGGCACCTCACGCACCGAGGGATAGTCGGGTGTCGTCCCGAGCAGCTGCACGTCGCTGAGACTGGTGCCGTCGGCTTTGACCGTCTGGCTGGATGGCATTTCCACAGCAGTTCCGACAACACCGGGCACCGTGGCCACCAGCGCCACGTCGTCGTAGACCAGCGTTGGCGTATTCTCGGCAGCGCCCGGCCGGCCGCGGCCAAACGAAGATTGGATAAATACCAGGTTGGCACCCAGTCCCTGGATCTGTTCGGCGATCGTCGCCTCCGTACCGGCGCTGATGGCAATCATGATGATGACGGCCGCGACGCCGATGATCACGCCGAGCATCGTCAACAAAGAACGGATCTTGTTGCGGACGATACCCTCCCAGGCAATGCGCATGATCTCCACGGGGTTGATCAGACTCGAAATGGCAGTCGATTCAGCGTGTGTGTCCGGCCGGCCAACCGGCAGTACACCCGCGTTGTCCTGGCTGGCGGTCATGCGGTACCTCCCTTGTGGTTACCGTCCGATGCGATTTTGCCGTCGACCAGGGTGATGGTGCGTTCGGTTTTTTCGGCCAGGTAGGCTTCGTGCGTCACCATCACAATGGTGCGGCCACGCTGGTGCAGCTCGTGCAGCAGCCCCATGATTTCTTCACCCGTTTTCGTATCCAGGTTGCCAGTCGGTTCGTCAGCCATGATCAGCACCGGATCGTTGATCAGAGCCCGTGCGATGGCCACGCGCTGCCGCTGCCC
>JAYRNS010000868.1:0-4034 GCA_041912075.1 Anaerolineae bacterium | reverse complement strand
TGATTGAACCTGGAACTGCGCACTGGCGGCTGGTGACACCAACAGTGTCGCCAACACAAACAGCGTCAGCATCAGGTACCCCGATTTGTGCAGCTTCATACGATTTGAACCCTCCTATGGCTGTCGTCGGAGGGCGGCAGACCGGCATAGGAGATGTATCGATGTGTTCATGGTCAGGCTTACCGTCCACTCCTTGAGAATTGGCCTCACCCGTGGGCGGTTCAGGTGTGGGCCTTGTGCTGCTATCAAACGCGACCAATGGAGGCAGCTTCTGCAAGCTGCCTGTATTGTAGGGTGACCAGATGAATTCTAAATGAACAAACCGTCCGGACGTGATGACATTTTTTTCACATTGCCACGCAAAACATCACCCCCCAGGCCCAGGCTTGAGGGGTGATCACTCAGTGGCTCCTATGATAACATAGGCAGATACCTTTGGCAAATCAAATTTCCTATGGCAGTTCCAGGGAAACCCGGTCTACGCAGCGTTGTCGCTGCCGCCGACGTGCATGATCTGGTGGCGTAAACCCGATTCCAGCATCAGTTCAGCCAGAAGCACGGCGCGCAATCCCTCGGCGCCGTCTACCAGCGGGCGGTGATGCTCGAGCACGTTGCTGACAAACGATTCCAGCTCAGCACGCAGCGGTTCCTTGCGCTTGAGCTCATATTTGACGACGCGCCCTTCACTGACTCCCATCAGCGCGGTCAGGCCTTCCCACTGCCCGTTGGTGGCGCTGTTGTTTTCGTAGAACATCAGCTCCTGGGTCAGGTAGTTCACCTGGAACATCCCCCCTTCACCGATGACCGTTAGTTCGCGTATCTTCTTGGGTGTCAGCCAGTTGATGTCCAGCACACCCACCGCACCGCTCTGAAACTTGAGCAGACCCGACAGCAGGTCCTCGTGTGAGGCGTGGATTTCGCGCTGGGTTTCGGCATACAGGCTGATCACCCTTGACCTGGTCAGGTACTCCATGATGTTGATCTCGTGGGTGGCCAGATCAAAAATGACACCAACGTCCTCCACGCGGGGTGGAAAGGGACCGACCCGGCGTGAGCGCAGCTGAAACAGACGCCCAAGCTGGCCGCTGTTGAGCCGGCGCTTGAGCTCGATAACGGCTGGGTTGAACCGCTCGACGTGTCCTACGGCCAGCGTGCGTTGGGTGTGCTGCGCAGCGTTTAGTATGGCCTGCCCGTCAGCGACCGATAACGAGAGAGGCTTTTCGACAAAGACGTGACACCCTGCATCCAGTGCGGCAATCGCCACCGCCCGATGCAGGCGTGTGGGCACGGCCACCGATACGATGTCGGGTTTTTCTTGCACCAGCATGGTCTCGTAGTCGGCGTAGGCCGTGGCGCGATAGGTACGCGCCACCGCACCCGATGCCTCGGCATCGATGTCGACGACAGCCGCCAGGTGAGTATCGGGCATCTCGGCAAATATGCGGGCGTGGTTGCGCCCCATGGCACCCACACCAACGACAGCAACTTTCAACATACCCTCATCTCTCTTCCATCAAAACTTCCATCAAAGCGAATCGTCTTCGATCAAATCGATCTCGGCTCCGCAGGCAGGACAATAACCGGTCGTTCCTTCCAGAATCAGGCGCTGGGCACAGTAACAGACGTATCCCTCCAAACGCGCCGGGTTACCCATCACCAAACCATGCGCCGGGACGTCCCGTGTGACGACCGCCCCTGCCCCCACCAGCGCCCAGCGTCCGATGGTCACACCGGCCACGATCACACTGGCCGCACCCAGCGCGGCCCCCGTGCGCACCCACGTGGCTACGACCTCCCAGTCCGCATCGGATTTCAGGGTGCCGTCGGGGTTGATGGCCCGTGGCCGCCGGTCGTTGGTAAAACAGACATGCGGGCCGACGAACACGCCGTCTTCCAGGGTTACGCCGCGGTAGATCGAGACGTGGTTTTGGATTTTGACGCGATGTCCGATGTGGACGCCGGCATCGATGTAGACACCTTTGCCGACGATACACTGCTCACCCAACACGGCATCCTCACGCACCTGGACCCAGTTCCAAACGTACGTGCCAGCGCCCAGGCTGGCACGCGGTGAGACCTGGGCCGTGGGGTGAATGGTCGCTCCTACCGTGTCCGCTGCCGATGTCATCTTAGCCCTCCCGCAAACGCCACAAATAGTCCCACACGGTGATCGCATCGATATCGCCACTCACCACGAGGGCACTGCGGGCCGCCGCCGGCCAGCGCGCAAAACGTAACAACGGTGTGGTGGCCTCTTCGACAGTACGGATGAACTGTCTCCCCTCATCCGTGGCGTCGAAGCTGGATCGGTCAAAATAGACCGAATAGAGATCGTGCGCGGCGCTGATCTCGACGATGTAACCCTGCTGGCGTAAAAAACCAAGCAGAGGCAATGCACTCCCCGGCGCCAGGCCAATGACCGGCCGCGTGGATGAGCGCACCACAAAACGGTTGGCCAACACCTCGTGGGTATGCCCCAACCACGGCCGCACGATGGCCGAATCCGCCGCGGTCGTTTCGTTCCACGGCAGGATCTCGGCCGCCTGGGCGAGAACACGCGCCGTCAGTGGGGCGGTTACCTGGACCTGCCACCGCCCAGGACCGGCCGCCACCAGGTCGATCTGGCACTGCGGTCGGATCTTCCACCAGGTCGCCACCTCCGCCAGGGTGGTGATCCACACAGCCGGCTGCTTCTGACGGGCATCCGTCAGCACCTGATCGAGCGCCGGGGCGCATGCCAGCCCCCGCTCGGGGTGCAGCAGCAGCACGAACAACTCATCCGCCGCATAACTTTGCCGCAGGACCTCCCGCCAGATGGCGGCTGCGTCAGCCGCCGTCAGCCCCAGGCGGTCGATCAGCATCTCGTCGTCGGGCAGTGATACCGGCAGCTCGACCAGGCCCTCGGGCCGCAGCGACGGCAGCGCCGGCACTGTGGTGGCATCGCCTGGGGCATAATAGTCGATCACTGGCTGCAACCGATCGTCGACCGGCAGGACGGGCCACCACACGCTGCTGCTGCTGTCGTAGTGAAAGCCGGTGCTGCCCAGGATGCGTAACAAACCGTCGTTCCACCGCAGGTAAGGCGCACGAAAACCTTCAGGCACGAGCCCTGCCTGTTCGAAAACCCGGCGCGCACGGACGGCCTGGTCGCGTTGGGCCGCTGGCGGCAGCAGCGTCAGATCAAGGTGCTGAAAACTGTGCACAGCCACCTCGATCCCCTGCGCGGCCAGGGTCTGCACAGGTCGGGGATGGCGCGCCACGGGCAGTGCCGTAGCCGAAAACGTCGCCGGCGCACCGTGACGCTGTAAGACGGCCAGCAGCGCATCCAGCGCCGCCTGGAACCGGTCCGGCGTCGCCCCCAACCGGCGCACGATCACACTCGCCCGCTCGCGCACCCCCCACACCTCACTCAACTCCCGCACCTGCCTTAACCCGCTCACCCCTACTCCCTACTCCCACCCCGGCACCAGACACGCAATAATCGTCGCCGCCAGGGTTCCCAGCTCCTCGTGGTACGGCACGAAGTCAGTCGTGCGCGCCTGGGCAATCGCATCGGCCAGCTGCGCCAGGTCCTGGCACCAGATGAGATGACCCCGCTGCGACAGCACACCCAGCAGGTCGCCCTGGTGTGCGTCGTAGCGGTCAGGATTGCTGACACTGACCAGCCGCTTGCCCTGCCGCAGCACCTCGATCGTGACCCCCAACCCGCCGTGCGCCACGACCAGATCGGCCCGTGCTATATGCGGCTCGAGGGAAGGCTCGAACCGAAACCAGGCGGCCGCCTGCGGTACGTAGCGGCCTTCGCCGATCTGCATAACGACTGTGTCACCGGCTGCGGTGAGTGCGGGCGCCAGACGATCCATCGCCTGCACAAGGTCATCGAAGTCGCCACTGCCCACGGTGGTCAGGATGTGCATATCTTACAGCAATCGCCCCGCATAGATCGCGCGCGGGTGTTCAGCCAGCAGGGTGGGCCACTGGACGAAATAGTAGTTGGCCAGCGGTCGCATCAAACGGCCTGTGCGCGACAGGTG
>JAYRNS010000867.1:0-3183 GCA_041912075.1 Anaerolineae bacterium | reverse complement strand
AGGCTGCCGGCGGGGTGCACCGTGTCGTGGTGACCCAACAGCAGGATCGGCTTGCCCGGTCCGCCCTCCCACACCGCTTCGACCAAGGAGCCGGTGGTAGTGCCCGGCACCAGCGTGACCTGGGCGCCGCGCGCCGCCATGTAGGCGGCCACGTGCCGTGCCATGTGTGTCGTCGCCGCGGGATCACTGGACGGCGATTCAACGGCGCACCAACCCAGCAGGGTCTCGACGATGAGATCAACTTGCTGCTGGTTGGCGGTCAGCAATTGGGGCAGCGACGGCGTATCGGTCATCACAGGTTCCATCAACCGGGTCGAAATGTCTGGCTGTGCTGGGTGACACGTGCCAGGGCTGTGCGGTCGACCGTGACCCCCAGACCAGGCGCGGTGGGCACGGTGATCGTACTGCCGGGATTGAGCTCGAAGATCGGGGCCGCGATGTCGTGGGTGTAATAACGGCTGCTGGCCGAGATGTCGCCTGGCAGGGTGAAATTGGGTAGGCTGGCGATCGCCAGATTGGCGGCGCGTCCAACACCCGTTTCCAGCATACCGCCGCACCAGACCGGGATACCCTGCGTCTGGCACAGGTCGTGAATCTGCCGGGCTGGCAGCAGACCGCCGACGCGCCCCACTTTGATGTTGATCACGCGGCAGCTGCCCAGCGCCAGCGCAGCCCGGGCGTGCAGCAGCGAATGGATGCTTTCGTCCAGGCAAATGGGAGTTTGCAGTTCGCGCTGCAAAAGGCTGTGTTCGTAAATGTCGTCGTGATCGAGCGGCTGTTCGATCATCAGCAGGTTGAATTCATCCAGCCGGCGCAGCAGATCGACGTCCTCCAGCGTGTAGGCCGAGTTGGCGTCTGCCATCAAAGCCATGTCTGGGAAGGCCTTGCGTACCGCGGCCAGGTAGCGCACGTCCTTGCCCGGTTTGATCTTGACTTTGAGGCGGCGGTAACCCTGGCCTAAGTACGCGGTGGCGACATCGACCAGTTTGGCCGGCGACTCTTGAATGCCGATACTGACGCCAACCGGCACCTGGCTGCGGGTGCCGCCCAGGTAGGCGGCGAGCGATTGTCCCTGGACCTGGGCGAGCAGGGCAGCCGCGGCACCGGCCAGCGCGGCTTTGGCCATGTTGTGTCCGCGCACCCAGGCCCAGCCGGCATGCAGCCCGGCCAGGTCGTGCAGCGGCTGGTCAAACAGGGTCGGTATCAGATAGCGTGCCAGTACGGACCAGGCCGTGTCGTTGGTCTCGTAGGAGTAAGCAGGCGCCTCCGCTGCCACGCACTCCCCCCAACTACTCCCGGCGTCGCTGTGCAGCTCCAACAGGATGGCATCACGCACGGTCTGCCGGCCAAAGCTGGTCTCGAATGGGCTGACCAGGGGTAGAGCGATGTGATAGAGCGTGACCTGTTCGACGTGGATCATGGAGTGATGGCCGGTGCCGGTTTATTATTGACCGGTGCCTCGATCACGGGTATCTGCGCGGCCGAACCGGTGGGCGGTGGGATGACGAAGGGCTGCTGTGGCTCCTCACCCTGCATCACGAGCTCACCCCGCAGGTAACCACCGGGGTCGAGCAAAAAGGAGCCGACCTTGACGGTACCCCAGATGCGGCCGCCCTCCAGCAGCTCCACCCGGTCGGCGGTAATAATGCCCTTATAAGCCCCGGCGACCGACACCACCCTGGCCTGGATATCGGCCATGACGCGGGCACTGGCGGTGATCACGACGTTGGACGGTGTCGTAATAAAGCCGCCTTCGATCACACCGTCGATGCGGATGGTGCCGTCGGCCCGCAGTTCACCGCTCATGGTGGCGCGCGGCCCAATGACGACCTCGATGGCGTCGGGCTCTGGTTTTTTGTCTTTGCCAAAAGGTGATGAAAACACTTCGTTTCTCCTCGGTATGCCTACCACTCGCTTGGCGCCAGCTTGAGCAATGGGCTGATCGTCCGTGCTTCGTGGATCCGTTCGATCGCATCCGCCAGCAGAGGCGCAATCGAACAGATGCTGAGTTTTGGGTGCTGTCGTTCTGGGGGAATGTAGATGGTATTGGTGACCACCAGTTCCTTGATGATCGGGTTGCCCAGCCGCTTCAGTGCGGAAGGCAGCAGCACGGGGTGTGTGATCGCCAGGTAGATCTCTGGCCGGGCGCCGGCCTCGACCAGGGCATCCATCTGCGTGAGGATACTGCCACCGGCGATGATGTCGTCGATCACAATCGGGGTTTTCCCTTCCAGGTCACCCACGACGTGCGACGTCAACACAGCGCTGTGTGACAGGCGGCGTTTGTGCATCAAGGCGAGGGGGAGGCCTAGGATTTCGGCATAGCGGTTGGCCAGTTTGGCGCGGCCGACGTCCGGTGATACGATCACGGCGTCATCCAGCTGCTTACGCTTGAAGTACTCGGCAAAGACCTTGCGGGCCGACAGTGGATCGACCGGAATGTCGAAAAAGCCCTGGGTGGCTTCGGCGTGAATGTCGACATATACTACCCGCGTGGCGCCCAGGGTTTGCAGCATACGGGCGACCACCCGTGCGCTGATGGCCTCGCGACCCTTGGCCATCCGTTCCTGGCGTGCATACGGAAAATAGGGTATCACCACCGTAATACTATGGGCAGAGGCGCGCCGGAAGGCATCCATGTACAGGAGCAGCTCCATCAGGTGGTCGTTGACTGGCGCCGAGCATGGTTGGATGAAGAAGATGTCCTGGCCGCGTACGGCTTCCTTGATTTCGACGAAAATCTCGCTGTCGGGCAGTCGCTTGGTTTCGCACAGCCCAAGCTTCTGCTGCAAACAGGCAGCCACCTCTTCGGCCAGCGGCAGGTTGGCACTGCCGGAAAAAAGGTGGAGAGGGTGATCCATCGTTCTCTCCTGTGAAAGTTGCACCGGTTTGGGCCGGCGACTGCGCAGGACAACCCGCGCATCAATCTTGCGACCGTCTCGATTATATGCTAGAGTAGGCTTCTGGTCAATTGGTTGGGAGTAGGGGTAGGGAGTAGGGATTGTTGGGAGTGCTGAACTGGGGTTCGGCAGACTGGGGAACCGATAAGTGTCACCGGATGCAGCCCGACTTGTTGGAATTGATCTAGGAGAACCATGCGAAAACTGCTGATTGCGACGCATAACCAGGGCAAGCTGCGTGAATACCGCGAGCTGCTGGCGGATTTGCCATTGGAAGTGGTTT
>JAYRNS010000866.1:0-3859 GCA_041912075.1 Anaerolineae bacterium | reverse complement strand
GTTCAGATCGTACAACCTGAACAGCGCAGAACTCGCCGCGATCAGGGGCAAAACGGTGCGCGTGCGGTTCCGCGTCAACACGGATGCCACGCTCTATTCGAGCTTTTTCATCGACGATACGTCGTTCGACGTCAGCGGTGGCACGCTCCCGACGAACACACCAACCGCCACACCTGTCTCGACCAGCACCCCGACACCGACGCGGACGCCGACGGCAACGTGGACACCGACACCGACGGCAACCACCCAGGGCGGCATTGTCCGCGTGTATGCACCTTGGGTTGCCCGCCAACCGACGCCCATCGCCACGAATACGCCAACACCCACCGCCACACCGGTGTGTCCCAGTGACCCCTACGAGCCCAATGGCACGTTTGTCCAGGCGTGGGGTCCACTGCCGTTGAACCAGGACTTCTACGGCTTTTTCAACTGTCCGAGCGAGACGGATCGTGATTATTACTACTTCAATCTGGCGAGCAGCCGGCGTGTCATCGTCACGCTGCAGAACATTCCGGCCGGTTCGGACTACGACCTGGCCCTTTACAGCTGCGCCAGCGCCAGCTGTCTGGCCGGTTATTCTGGCAACACCGGCACAGCCAACGAACGGATCGACGTCACAGTCAACGCGGGACGTTATTACGTGCGCGTGACACGTAGTCCCAGCTCCCCGCTGGTGTCGCAGCCTTACCGGCTGCGCGTCAGTACGCCCTAACAGCACTCCCGATGTAACAGGCCCAATGGAGGTGGGGAATGTCATTACAACCTGGATCGACCATCGAAGGCCGTTACCGCGTCGAGCGTCTGCTGGGCCAGGGCGGCATGGGTGCCGTCTACCAGGCATGGGACCTGCGGCTGGCGCAGTGGGTGGCGCTCAAAGAGAATGCCCTGACTGCGGCTGAGGCGCAGGCGCAGTTCGAGCAGGAGGCACGCGTGCTGGCCCGGCTGCGTCATCCCAACCTGCCGCGCGTGATCGACCACTTCATCACCAGCGCCGGCGTGCAGTACCTGGTCATGGACTTCGTCGATGGGCCCAATCTGGCCGAGCTGGTGCGTGCCCGCGGCCGGCAGGCCCCGGCAGACCTGAACGCCTGGCTCAGCCAGGTGTGTGATGCCCTGGTCTATTTGCACAGCCAAAACCCACCCGTCATCCATCGCGACATCAAACCACAGAACATCAAGCTGACCGCCGACGGGCGGGCGATCCTGGTTGATTTTGGGTTGAGCAAAGTGGGATCGGGACGTGAACGCACCGCGACGGGCGCGCTCGGCATCACACCGGGCTTCTCCCCGCCTGAGCAATACGGTGCCGGCCGTACCGACCAACGATCCGACATTTACGCCCTGGCAGCCACGCTCTACGCGGCGCTGACCGGCGAAACACCACCCGACAGTGTCCAGCGCGCGATCCAGAGCATCCAGCTCGTGCCGCCGCGCAAGTACAACCCCTCGCTGAGCCCTGCGCTGGAAGGTGCTCTTTTGCACGGGCTGGACACCCAGCCGGCCCGCCGGCCGGCCTCAGTGCGGGAATTCCAGACCGAACTTCAACAGGCGTTGGGGGCGACCACGGACCAGGGGGCGGTACCCCTCGTCATCGCCGGCGCGGCTGGCGCCGGGCTGACGCGGCCACCGTCGGTGCCGCGGCAGCCTTCCACCCCACCACCGCGGGCACGCAGCGGTATACCGGCCTGGGTCTGGTTCGCCATTGGCATCGTTGTTGTTTTTCTGCTGCTTGGATCGGGTATCTTTTTGGCTGCCCGCGGCAGCCAGAAGGCGCAGACGCCAACCGCCATCAGCCTGGCTGCAACCACGGATACGCCCGCCGCCCAGGCGGCCACCGCCACCACCGCCGCGGCCATCGCCCATGTGGCTGTAGCGACCGTGTCGGCGGCCAGCCGTGGTGACATCGCCAACGCGACGAGCGCAGCCATCGTGCCACCCGCACCACCCATTGCCCTCGAACCGGCAACCGTGGCCGCGGTGGCCACGGTGACGCCCATTCCCACCACCGTGCCGCCCACGGCGACGTCGCCGGCGCCAACGCCCACGGCAGTGCCGCCCGCGGCAACCGCCACGACGGCCCCTACCAAAGCCGCGCCGCGCGCCGCGGTGACGCCGTGCCCCGGTTACCTGCACAAGCCCAAACCCGGTATGGGGCTGCTGCTCATCGAGAATCACCTCGGCGAGCCGCTGCATATCGACCGCGTCGGTACTTCGGAGAAGTGGGACCTGCCCCCCAAACAGGGCGACACCCCGGGCCGTCTTCTGGTTGACCTGACACCGGGTGACCATGAGTTCATCGACAACACGTCGGCCAGGTACGGTCACATTCGCGTGAGCATCACACCGGGCAGTGCTTTTGTGTCGCCCATCTGGTACAACGACCGGCCAGAGGAGCTGGTCTACCCGTTGGACATCCCGAACGGCTGCCGCTGATGCACCGAGGGGACTGACCATGAACACGTTTGGATTGAACCTGGTCGTCATCGAAGGGCCCGACCGCGGTCAGACCCTGGCACTGACACGCAGTCCACTGGTTATCGGTCGCGGTGCCGACTGCGACTTACTGCTGCACGACCAGGAGGCGTCGCGCCGGCATGCCGAGCTGCGCGGCACTGGCACGAGCTGGCAGCTGGTCGATCTGGGCAGCACCAACGGTACCTTTGCCGGCGGCCAACGACTGGCGGCCGGTGTGCCATTCCCGCTAACTGCGGGGATCACCTTCATCATCGGGCACACCAGCCTCGTTTTACAGCCAGAACTGGCGGCACCCGCGGCGCCAGTGATACCCGCCGCCCAGCCGGTCCAGGCTGCACCGACCGTCGAGCCGCCGGCACCCGCGGCGACGGGCACCCGGGGCGCGTGGCTGGCCTGGGTGTGCCGGTTGATCGTAGCGGCCGGCAGCGTCCTGGTGCTGCTCGGTGCGCAGGGTGATTGGTTGCGCGTGCAGGTGACACTGCCCTTGCTCGGAACGGTCGCGGATCGAACCTTCAGGGGGATCGAGAGCGCCTACGGCTGGCTGATGATCGAAGTGGCCGTGCTGGCGTTGTTGTTGGTTTTGCTCGATATCGTCTTGCGCCGCTGGGCGCTGGCCGCCGGTCTGGGTGAGCTCATTGCTGCCCTGGTGGGCGCCGGCGCGCTGGGTCTGAGTGCGTATATGTTCTACCGGGTCGGTGCCATCGAGCTCTTTGGTGTCAGCTTGATGGACATCTTCACCCAGTACGTCCCCAATACCATCCAGGTGCTGATCCAGACAGGGTTGGTGCTGGTGGGCGTTGGTCTGGGTCTGATGATCGTTGGCGGCATCCTGCGTATGGTTGTCACACGTTTTGAGAGGAAGTAGGAGCAAACATTCATGGCCGATACACCTGCTATTTTCGGCATCATTCGTGTCCAAATCGACGGCGCCGGGGACGAGCATCCCCTGGTCAAGCCTGAGCTGACCCTGGGACGCGGCAACGATTGTGACGTCGTCCTGCTCGATGACAGCCAGGTCTCGCGCCACCACGCGCGCGTCGTCTACACCGCGCAGGGGTATCAGGTGCAGGACCTGGGTTCGGCCAACGGCACCCTGCTCAATGGCCAACCGCTGCCCGCCCGCCGCTATGCACCGCTTCGGCCAGCGGATGTCGTACAGCTCGGGAGCTTCCAGGTTTCGCTGCGTGCACCCCAACCGGGCGTGGCCATGCCACCAGTGTTGGGCGAACGGGTGCGGTTCTCCGCCCGGCAGCTTCCCGGTCTGGTCGTATACGTGGGCAATCAGGTGCAGAAGTTTACCCTCGACAACCCCCAGATGACACTCGGCCGGCAGCCGGACAACGACATCGTCCTGGCCGCGCCGGTTGTGTCGGGTCACCATGCG
>JAYRNS010000865.1:0-2662 GCA_041912075.1 Anaerolineae bacterium | reverse complement strand
GCCGCGGCCGAGGCGGTGGTCACCGTCCTGGAGCGTCAGGGGCTGCAGGTCATCGTGCCATCCGGGCAAACCTGCTGCGGTCAGCCGGCTTACAATGGCGGTTTCTGGGACGACGCGCGGCGGATGGCGATCCATACGATCGAGGTATTGGAAAAAGCGCAGTTTCCCCGCGGCCGGCCCGGACCGATACCGGTCGTGGTGCCGTCCGGTTCGTGCTGTGACATGATCGTGCACCACTACCGCGAGCTGTTTGCCGACGAACCACGTTGGCAGGCGCGCATCGACCACGTAGCGGCGCACGTCTATGAATTCACCCAGTTCCTGGTCGACGTCCTCGGCGTCACCGACGTGGGCGCACATTATCCAGGCCGCCTGACCTACCACGCTTCCTGCCACCTGCAGCGTGGCCTCGGTATCCGGTCGCAGCCCGAGACCCTGCTGGCGCACGTACAGGATGCCGAGGTCGTGCCGCTGCCGCGGGGCGACGAATGCTGTGGGTTTGGCGGGCTGTTCAGTATCAAGTTTCCGCTGATTTCCGAGGACATGCTGGCCAAAAAACTGGCCAACGTCGCCACCACACAGGCTGACTGCGTCGTCGGATGCGACCTGTCGTGCCTGATGCACATCAACAGCGGGCTGCATCGTGCCGGGAAAACGCCCAACGCCGTGTACATCGCCGAGATTCTTGCTCAAACCGATTCCACGGGAGGCTCGCATGCACCGGGCACCGATTGATTTCCACGAACGGGTCGACATCGGCGTACACAACGACACCATGCGCGGCGCCCTTGGCCGCGCCGCCGATCGTTTTCTCACACATCGCCAGAACGCCCTGGCCTCGCTGCCCGATGCCGAGGCCGTGCGTGATCGTGCCCGCCTGGTGCGCCGGCACACGATCGCCAACCTCGACCGCTACATCGAACAGCTGGCCGGAAACGTCACCCGGCTGGGCGGCACCGTGCACTGGGCGGCGGATGGTGACGCGGCGCAAAAGATCGTGCTTGACCTGGCACGCCAGAACGGGGTGCAGAAGATCATCAAGTCCAAATCGATGGTTACCGAAGAAATACACCTCAATGCAGCACTGGAAGCCGCCGGCTTGCAGGTGATCGAAACCGACCTGGGCGAATACATCGCACAGCTGGATGAAGAACCACCCAGCCACATCCTGGCGCCGGTCTTACACAAGACGCGGCAGGAAATCGGGCGATTGTTCGAGGACAAGCTCGGTGTGGCCTACACCGACGATCCCAAGACGCTGGCCGGGATTGCGCGTGAGGTGCTGCGTCAAGCCTTTCTCGAAGCCGACATGGGGATCAGCGGGGTCAATTTTGCCGTAGCGAGCACGGGCACCCTGACACTCGTGACCAATGAAGGCAACGGACGGATGACGACATCGCTGCCGCGCATCCACGTTGCCCTCATGGGGATCGAACGCGTTGTGCCGACACCCGACGACCTGGTGCCGGTGCTGCAGCTGCTGGCGCGCAACGCCACCGGGCAGAAGCTGAGCGTCTATACCTCCTTCATCACCGGTCCGCGCCGGTTAGGGGACGATGACGGACCCGAACAGCTCCACCTGGTGCTCGTCGACAATGGCCGCAGCGACATTTTGCTCAGCGACATGGCCGAAATCCTGACCTGTATCCGCTGTGGGGCCTGTCTCAATGCCTGCCCGGTCTACAACAGCATCGGCGGTCACGCCTATGGGGCCACCTATCCCGGTCCGATGGGCAGTGTGCTGACCCCCCTGTTCCTGGGGCTCGGTCCCTACGGTGACCTGGCCCATGCATCCTCGTTGTGTGGTGCCTGCCGCGACGTGTGCCCGGTACGCATCGATTTACCGGGTTTGCTGCTCAAACTGCGGCACGACACCGTCCAGGCCGAACAGGCACCGGGTTGGCTGCGCTGGGGCGTGCGTTTGTATGCGCTCGGCGTGACGCAGCCATGGCTTTACCGGGTTGGCGGCCGCTTGGCCGCCGTGGGGACGCGTATCCTGGCGCGCAATGGCTGGCTGCACCGCTTACCGGGCCCGCTCGCGGCCTGGACGCACGGCCGCGACTTTCCGGCGTTTGCCGAAGAGACGTTTCAGGCACGGTGGGAGAGGCGGAGTAAGGAGTAGGGAGTAGGGAGTAGGGGGCGTTGGGAGCGCCGAATCTCAGTTCGGCAGTGCGTGGAACGGGGGTAATGACGTGCCGATAATGACATCGTCCAACGAGGCTGCACGTGACGAAATGATGCGGCGGCTGCGCACGGCGGTGGGTAACCCACTGTTGGCGGCTGATCGCCGCCTGGGACTGGCACCTGTGCCGGCTTCGATGGCGCCGGGTGTTGACGAGCTGCTGGTCGAGTGGCGGCGCGAGTTTGAGACCTTGAACGGACATGTGTATGGCCCGCTGCCACCCGCGGCGGCACGCGATCAGATGGTGTCACTGCTGCACGCACGGGCGGTGCCGCGTATCCTGGCCTGGGACGATGCCGCACTGCCGGTGCCTGATTTGCACAAACACCTGGCGGCGGCCGGCATCGCATCAACCATTCAACCGCCGGATTGGACGACACAATCCCTTGCCCAGGCGGACGAATACGCTGCCGGGGTGACGGGAACGTCGGCTGGCCTGGCCGACACCGGCAGTATCGTGGTCACGTCCGGACCTGGACG
>JAYRNS010000864.1:0-2793 GCA_041912075.1 Anaerolineae bacterium | reverse complement strand
ATCCAAGGCAACGATCGAGTACGAGCAGGACGGTACTCGTACTCGTCCCAGCCTGGGATATTGGTAACGCAGTTGATTGCAGTCAATCATTAGCGCCTAAGCGCCGGCGGTCATGTGACTCTGCACCGTGGCCTGCTCCGCCGTGCGGTCCTTTAGCCCCAACGACATGACGATCAGCACCACGGCCACGCCGCTGATGACCAGGTAAGCCTGGCTGTAGCCAGACATGTTGCCCCCCTGCGATGCGATGACGGCACCAATGGCGGCACCACCAACCAGCTGACCCACGCTGGCAAACAGGGTGACAGCACCCTGCGCGGCGGTGCGATCGGCCGGCGGTGCCTCGTTGAGCATAATGTAGCGCACTGGCGCACCAAGCAGGGCCGACAGACCAAGCCCGATGAGGATACCAGCCACGATGAACAGCGCCAGACTAGCCGCACCCAGGCTCAGCACCGCCATGCCGACGGCGAGCAGTGCCGTACCTGCGATCACCACCATCTTCGAGCCATAACGATCCAGGTAGCGCCCGGCCAGCGGTGCGCCGACCGACAATGCCAACACCACCGGCATCAGCATAAAGCTGGCCGTCGAGCTGCTCATCGCCAGCGCCGTCACGGCCAACGCCGGCATAAATACCAACCCGGCCTCGCCCAGCCCAGCGCCAGCTGAAAGGAGATTGGCCAGCACCGCCTGGCGCCGGCTGAACAGGCTCATGCGCAGAATTGGATCGGCCGCACGCAGCTCGACGGCGCGGAAGACCGGGACCAGGAGCAGAGCCAGAACCAGGAACGGCCATACGTTGGTCGAAACCAGGCTAGCGCCAAAGTGCGCGGTGTCCACCTGATTGATCCCGTAGGTCATGGCCACCAGCAGCACGCTGAGCACGACCATGCCCAGCCAGTCGAACGGTTTGCGTTCGCTGGCGCGCGACGTGGGCAGCAGGCGCAGACTCATGACGATCACGACCAGCGCCAGCGGCAGGTTGATCAGGAACAACCACTGCCAGCCGGCCATCAGCAGGATGCCGCCCAGGATAGGGCCAATGATAAAGGCCAACCCAAACACGGCGCCGATGAGCCCCAGTGCACTGCCCCGTTTTTCGGCCGGAAACGTGTCGCCGATGACCGCACTGGCCACGGGGAAGATGCCGCCGGCGCCAAACCCTTGCAGGGCCCGGCCGGCCAGCAGGATCGGGAACGTCGGGGAAAACGCCACAACCAACGAGCCAATGGCAAACAGCGCCACATCGGCCACGTAGACGCTGCGCCGGCCAAAGATATCGGACAGCTTCGCCATCAACGGCGTGCCGATCAGGTTGAACAGCACGTAAATCGTAAATGTCCAGGCCAGCAGGCGATCGTCGACCCCAAACGTGGCTTTGATCGAATGCAGGGCCGGCCCCACGATCGCAATATCGAGCGCACCCATCAGCACGCCCAGGAAAAGCACCAGCAGCACGCGATTGCGTGTCCGGTTGTCTGTGATAATCATCATGCCTCCATACCGCATTGCTTCCTAACCGACCGGTTAGTAAGCAAAGTATAACACGCACCGGGTGGGTTGCCAAATGGCAGGCGCTGGTGCCTTGACGAACCTCCGAGTCACCTGTATAATCGCCAATCCAAAGACCCGACCATATCGTCCCCCATATCGCCTGCTCACCCACAATGCCATGAGGAGCCGTAGGGATGGACATTTGGCGCATTAATGTGCGTACGCAAACGCTGCAGCGGGAACCCACACCGGTCACCTGGGACCACCTGGGTGGGCGCGGTCTTTCGGCGCGCATCCTGTTGGACGAAGTCGACGCCGGCTGCGATCCGTTAGGTCCGCGCAACAAGCTGGTGTTTGCCCCGGGGCTGCTCGTCGGCCACATGCTCTCGAGCTGCGACCGTATCTCGGTCGGCGCCAAGAGCCCGCTGACCGGCGGCATCAAAGAGAGCAACGCCGGCGGACGCACCGGTCTGGCGCTGACCCATCTGGGCATCAAGGCGCTGATTCTGGAGGATCAGCCGGCCACCACCGGCTGGTGGACCCTGCACCTGAGCCCGGATGGTGCCCGTTTCGAGCCGGCGGACGACCTGACCGGGCTCGGCGTGTACGACGCGGCGCCGCGCCTGATCGAACGTTACGGTGCCAAAACCGCGATCGCCCTGATCGGCCCGGGCGGTGAGATGGGCCTCCTGTCTTCAGGTATCCAGAACCTGGATAAGGACCGTGTCCCCTCCCGCATCAACGCACGCGGTGGCTTGGGTGCCGTCATGGCCAGCAAAGGTCTGAAAGCCATCGTCATCGACGCCAGCGCGGGCGCGCGGCCACCCATCGCCGATCCGGCCGCGTTCCGTCAGGCGCAGCAGGAATTCAACAAAGCGCTGATGTCGGCTGAGCAAACCCGCTCGTATGCCGACTACGGCACGGCGGCCATGACGATGATGTGCAATGCGTTGGGTGGGCTGCCGACGCGCAACTTCAGCGCCGGCGAATTCGCCGAGGCGGAAGCGCTGAGCGGCGAGACGATGCGCGAGCTGCTGTTGGCGCGCGGTGGTGAGAGCGACACCACCCACGCCTGTATGGCCGGCTGTACGATCCGCTGCTCGAACGTGTTTGGCGGCCCCGACGGCAAGGCGATCGTCTCACCGCTGGAATACGAGACGATTGGTTTGCTCGGTGCTAACCTGGGCATCGCCGATCTCGACACCGTCGCCCGCTTAAACTGGGAAGTCAACGACCTGGGTCTCGACTCGATCGAGATCGGCGCCGCGTTGGGCGTGGCAGCGGAGGCCGGGCTGT
>JAYRNS010000863.1:0-3724 GCA_041912075.1 Anaerolineae bacterium | reverse complement strand
CGGGTGATAAGCTGCAGCGCGTCAACGAGCGTGTCCACCTCTTGCACGGTGTTGTACAGACCAAAGCTGACGCGCACCAGGCCCGGCATGTGGCTGCGGTCGTGCGCCAGCATCTCGTTGCGCACCTGGTCGACCTCACTGCCACGCAGCCCCAGCAGGTGCAGAATGTAGGGGTGCGCGCAGAAACAGCCGTTGCGCACACCAATACCAAACTCGTACCCCAGGATCGCAGCTACCAGAAAATGCGGCACCTCATCCAGGTTGAACGGAATCACACCCAGGCGCGTGTGCGCACGGGCCGGGTCGCGGTCGCCGAAGATCGTTAGACCAGGCACTTCCCGCAGCCTGGTCAGCGCGTAGGCGGTCAGTTCGGCCTCATGCGCGGCAACCTCCGCCATCCCCACGGCCTCCAGCTGTCTGATGGCGGCCGCCAACGCCACCGCACCCGGCACGTTGGGGCTGCCCGCTTCGTCGCGGTCGGGTGCTCCGGCCCACCACACCGCATCCTCGGTGACGATCTCCACCGTACCCCCACCGCGCACGTCAGGCTCACCGTGTTCGAACAAGTCGCGCCGACCGACCAACGCCCCCGTCCCGTACGGTGCATACATCTTGTGCGCTGACAGCGCCGCGTAGTCGAAGTGGGTGGGATCGTCCAGTGCACCCATGTGCACAGCACGATGCGGTGCCAGCTGGGCGGCATCCACCAGGATGTGCGCGCCGGCGGCATGTGCCTTGGCCGCCAGGCGGTGGACGGGATTGATGTGCCCGGTCACGTTGCTGGCGCCAGTCACGGCCACCAACGCCACACGTCCAGCATACCTGGCCAGCTGACGGTCGAAATCGTCTTCATCGAGCGTGCCGTCCGCATTCACAGCCACATGAACGACGCGCGCCACAGCACGAAAGGGCAGGTCGTTGGAGTGGTGCTCCATCATCGTCACCAGGACAACGTCGCGGTCAGCAGTGAAGGGAAAGCGCCGGGCCAGTTTGTTGACGGCCTCGGTGGTGTTTTTGCCAAACATACAGACGTGGGCTGCCGGATCGGCGCCCATAAAGGCGAGCGTGGCGGTGCGGGCTGTCTCGTACGCGTGGGTCGCCAGCTGACTCTTGAAGCCGGTTCCCCGGTGTACCGATGCATACCAGGGCATAAAGCGGTCGAGTGTCTCGGTCACCGCACGCAGCGGCGGTGTCGACGCCGCGTTGTCGAAGTTGATGTACGGTCCCCAGGTGCCGTCAAGCCGTGGCACCAGCTGGTCAACATCGAACAATGCACGCAGCGTATCGGTCGTCCCTGGCATGCCAACCTCGGTCATAGTAACCTCACTCTTTCTTGACGTTAGGCGCCGGCCGCGGGGCAACCGGTGACATGAACTGTATTCACTATAACATGGTCTGCAAGGTATGACAAGTCAGTTGACAGCCATCCGCCCCCGACGCCGCTGGCCGACCTGGCGTTCGGCGCTCCCGATAACCTGTGTTATACTGACTCGTGAATGTCACGTGTCTCGACTGGCATGAAACAACGCTTTACCGCGAGGTCATTCATGAAACTCCCATCGAGAGGTTTCATTGCCACCTGGCATGTCGCCTGTCTCCTGCTGGGCATCACGCTGTTGACCCTCACCGCCAGTGCGGAACCGGTCAAACCAGCTGCCACGCCAGGTCCGCCGGCACCGGCCCACCCATCCCCGCCGGCCACGCGTCCCGGCATCTACGTTGCCGCCGATTACAGCGGCCTCATCGACCCGCAGCGTTACGGTCTTACCGGCAGCCTGGTGACCTACACCTGGAGCGGATTCTACGACAGCAGTGGCAACCTGCGTTGGGACAACTTCGACAGCTGGTTGGCCACGGTTGCCGCGCAGGGCAAGGCGGCGGCGATTGGCATCACGACCTATGACGGTCGCTGCTGCGGCGGGCAGCGTGTCCCCACCTGGGTGCGCCAGCAGCGTCCGAACTCGCTGTTCAACGTGTGCAGCTATCTGACCGGCGCTTGCACCCCATGGCAGATTCCGCGCTACTGGCACGACGATTATCTTGAACCCTACCAGGCCTTCATCCAGGCCTTTGGTGCGCGTTACCGCAACGATCCGCGTATCGAGTGGGTCGCCATCGGTCTGGGCACCTTTGGTGAGTTCCACGCGACCGACGTCGACAAACCCTACTACGGCTGGTACGACCGAACGGCCATCGCCAACGCTGGCCTCACCAGCAGCCTGTGGCTTTCGACCACCAAGGCCATCACCGACTGGTATATCGAAGCGTTCTCGGAAAATGGCCAGCTCAAGAAAAGCCTGTTGGTGCAGAACGCTTCGTTCACCTTTCGTGAGGACGAGCGCCGCATCCTGGCCGATTACGTGGGGCCGAAGGGGGTTGGATTCTCCAACAATGGTCTCTATCCCGACTCCAACTATTCGATCGTCGGCAACCAGTCCAACTGCCCGTACTGTGGCCAGCACGATCACATCGTCAACTGGAACAGCCAGGTACCGATTGCCTTCGAGACCTATCACTACATGCTGTGCGACGAATCGTCGGTGTATTGGGGGGTGCTCAACGGGTTGGACAAACGGGTCGACTTCTTCCGGCTGGACCATACGCTGTTCTTTCAATCCGACCCGAACGGCAACTGGCTGTATGACAAGACGCAGAACATCGCCATCTTCAACCGCTTTCGCCATCACATCGGCGCCACGACGCAGAATGCACCCAGCGCCTGGGTGGCGATGCGCGAACACCGCGTGCCGCTCAACTACTGTGGTGGTCTGATCACCGAGCCCTCGTGGTACCCCCAGCTGGGCAATTTCGACTTTCTGATGGAGCAGGATGACGGTGTGCCCGGCGGACGCACCGTGGCCGAAACCAACGACGCATCGGTGACGTCCGGGCTGGGCTGGTGCCCGCCGGTGACGGGCCGTCCGCCGTGTAATACGTCAGCCTACAACGCCAACATCCCGCCCGGCAAAGAAGGTTGGGTGACGCGGCGCACAGATCGCGCGACGGGCAACCCGGCCATGTACTTCAAAGTCAACGACGCCTATCTGTACGCCACGGCCACGCACCCGATCACGATCTCAGTCACATACGCCGACGTTGGTACCGACCGCTGGCGCCTGCTGGTCGATGGGCCAGGCGGCGTGGCAACCGCCGTTATCCCGGTGGGCGGCAGCGATCCGTTCGTGCGCAAGCAGAACACCCAGACCTGGCGGCGCGCGGATTTTGTCGTCGCCAATGCACGCTTCATGAACGGTCTGGCCGGCGGCAGCGATTTTTTCATCGAGACACTCGACACAAGCGATACCTGGATTCACTTCGTGGAAGTGATCCCCGGCCCCGGCATACTGCCCACGCCAACACCGAGCCCCACGCCCAACACCACCCCGACGGTGCCGCCGACACCCACGGTGACACGATCACCAACCCCGACGGCCACGCCGACGGCCACACCCACACCGGCCGGCCCACTGGCCGAGGGTTTGTGGGAGCGCCAGACTGTGGCCAGCCAACCGCTCCTGGCGGTCGACTTTGTCGACAGCCAGCACGGCTGGGCCGGCGGCGGTCGCTGGTGGGTTCAGAACTGCCCCAACCCCGACTGCCCTGGCCTGCTGTTACGCACCACCGATGGCGGTGCCAGCTGGCAGCCGGCCGACACCAACGCGGCCGGCTTTATTCACGACGTTGATTTTGTCTCGCCCCAGGTGGGCTGGCTGGTCGGGCGTTT
>JAYRNS010000862.1:0-3124 GCA_041912075.1 Anaerolineae bacterium | reverse complement strand
TCATGCTGGGACAGGCCGCCTTGATGGCGCCGTAGGCGAGCTTGAGCATGGCCACGTAGCGCCCCGGATCCAGCGGTTCGTTGCCCCATTCGTAGTGCAGGTTTTGTTCGTTCCACACTTCGATGGCCTGGACTTTACCGCAGTAACGCCCGGCATAGGCGCCGACGAAATCGGCGTAATCCTGCAGGTTTTGTGGTGGTCCTTCGTCGGCGTAACCATAGGCCGGGTTGCGTGCCCAGTTCGGTGCTTTGACGATACTGGCCAGGATCTTGAGACCGCTGCCCGACAGGGTGTTGACAATGCTGTCCATACCGCCCCAGCCGTAATCACCCTTCGAGCCTTCGAAGTCTTTCCACGGTGCCTGGAACTTGACCCAGTTGAAACCCATCCCGCGGGTGGCGTTGGAGACGAAACCGAGATCAGCGCCACCGTAGACCTGGGCCTGGACACCGTAACCAAAACCCGCACCGCCGCCACGCGCGGGTGCGACCGGGGCCGCGGGGGCCGGGTTCGGATTGGCCGGTGCCGCGGCGGATGCCGGCCGCGGGGTGGGGGTGGGTCGCGGGGTCGGCGTGGCCGTGGGGACTGGCGTGGGTGTCGGCACGGGTGTATAGGTCGCCACGACCATGGCCACTTCATTGGCTTCGCTCACCGGCCGGTCGTCCTCGACGATGGCTGCCTGGACCTTGAAGGCCGCACCGGGGTTGTCGGGTACCTGCCAGGTTTGCGTGCTGGTGGACAGCAGCGCCTCATCACCCAGTTGGGTGACTTGTCCATCAGGCCCTTCGACCTGCCAGATCACGCGGAATTGGCTGCGGTTGGCGGCCGGCTGACCCTGCTGGAAGGTGGTCAGTGTATTCCAAATCTCCGGATCGGCGGTGGGCAGGGCCAGGATCGTAGCGCCCTGCAGGTGATACTGGTTGATGAGCTTCAGCTTGTGACTCAGGCTTTCGGCATTCTCCAGCCAGACAGTGCGTTCGTAGCCCTGGTCGTCGCGGTAGCGGTAGGTGTACGCACCCACGTTTTCATCGAACACCAGCTCGCTGGTCGCGCGGTCGGCAATCAGCTTGAGATCGATCGTCGCGCCCGGTGTCACCTCGGTGCTCGCCTGGATCTGGCCAATCAACGGCGCCAGCGCTTCGCTGTAACTCTTGGGCAGGTAATAATTGCCCGACTGCTCGATGCTGGTGCCGGGCAGAACGAGCTGAATCTTGCTGCGATCCACCTGACCGACGGCCCAACGCAGCAAGGCGTGAATCTGTCCGTCCGCTGTGTACGCCTTGGGATCGCTCATCGCCGGTATACGCAGCGTATCCACGACCGCACCCAGTTTTTGCCAGTCGTAGGGACCGGTTTCCCAGGTATCGACGGCGACCTGGTGTGGCTCCTCGACGGTTACGGAGACCGTTTTGCCCTGGGCATGCAGCCGTTCGGCCAGCTGGGTGACGAATTTGACGTAGTCCTGTGACAGGTTGGCATCGATGCCCCGATAGTCCAGGTTGACACCGGCGTAGAGGTTGCCGACGACCAACTGTTCGATGGCGTCGATGTGCCGCTGGCGCTGATCCTCGGTCACCAGCATGTTGGCGATCAGATCGGTGCGCACGACGCCGCTGTCTTCCCAGTTGCGCAGCGTGGGCACCACGGCAAACGCGCTGGTGGCGTCGGCCGGCAGACCTTGCAGACCACCTTTGATGTCCCCGCCGTCGCCCAACATCAGACCGAGCGGGTTGACTTCCACCAGCGCACCCTTGCCCTCTTCAGGCAGGGGATTGACCGCAGAAGCCTGGGCAGCCGCACGCGGGGGCTGCATCTTAGTCTGCATCACCATGAACGCCGCCGGCAGGTGGTCCAGGCGGGCTTCCATCACATCGTCGGCCTGAACAACCTGGCTGGGCAGCTGGTGCCACGTGGCTGGCTCACCCTCGTAGGCGTACAGGTCGAGCGTGTCGTACGGCTCTGAGTCGTTGGGAATCGGTACGCGCAGCACGACCAGTGATGGTGTATCGCCGCGCGATGTCACCTGGTAGAGTGGACTGCGTGGGATCAACCGGTTGGCTGGCAGCTGCTCGGCCGCGGCTACCAGGTTGCGGCCAGCCTCGCCCGCCACGAAGGGTTCGCGCGGTACACTGGACAAGCGGAGCCGTACGGTTTTCTCAGCCGCACCGCTGGCGTTTTGCAGACCTTCTTGTGGAACGACAATCTGGGTACCGTCCGGATCGACCACCGAGCCACCCGCGGTCGGGATGGTGGTGTAACCCCCGGTCTGCACCCGTTCCAAGAGGCTGATGGGAGGCAGGATCAGGGCTAACAAAATCAACCCGATGATCAGCAAATTGATGATAATTTTACCCGATTTGCTTTCGAACCACCGGGTCAGACTGGGAAACAGGTTTGGCGTGTCAGATACACCCTGCATCTAATGAACGCGCCTCCTTTCGATGGCTAAGACAAAGTTCAAGAACAACAAAACACCTCACCCAGGATCGTGCCCGTCGCAGCACGCCGCAACGGTCGCGCCCTCGGAGCCTTCCCGAATAACCAATTCGAGAGCTTTCCAAAACTCATACCGAGTTATTCGGATAGGCTCATATCCGGTTGAGGTGTAAGATCAGGGGATGTGCAATTCGACCTATACCGCATCTTAGAGTCTATTCGAAAACCCTCAAAATCCCCGGCTAAATGTGACTCTTCTGCGGTTTTCGGATAGACTCCTGGTTTTGTTACCGTCATTGCCCGGTTCGGCAGTTGAATCGTCAAGGGCAACCACGTAACAAACCTGACAGCCGCTTACGACCGTCATCGTGCGGTCATTCTAACATAGGCCTTGGAATTTGGCAAAGGTGGGGAGTAAGGAGTAGGGAGTAAGGAGTAGGGAGTAGGGAGTAGGGAGTAGGGAGTAGGGAGTAGGGGGGAAAGACGCAGGGTTGAGTTACGCGTCTTCGGGTTTGGTTGTGTTTTGCAGGGCACGCAAGTTGTAGTATAGTTGAAGCTTGTGCGGGGTCCGGCCGGGTGTCGAACGGGGTCGGCCGGAGAGCCGAGTCGCCTGATTTGCGGAAGGATGAATGCGTAATAAACCTGATTGGACCATCATCGGGCTCGGCGTCGCCCTGGTTTTTCTGCT
>JAYRNS010000861.1:0-1552 GCA_041912075.1 Anaerolineae bacterium | reverse complement strand
GGATGGTGGCGGCCCTGGTGCAGCTGTACGGCGAGCCGCTGCCGGACAGTCCTGAACGCCGGGCCTTCCCCACGCCGGCTGCCCTGGCCGCGGCCGACGTCGATGCGCTCAAGACCGCAGCCCGGCTGGGTTATCGCGCACCCTACATCCTCGAGCTGGCGCAAAACGTTGCTGCCGGGGCGTTGGACCTGGAGCCACTCAAGACCACGGACATGCCCACCGCCCAGCTGCGCAAGGAGCTGATCAGAATCAAGGGCATCGGTGGTTACGCCGCGGCCAGTTTGTTGATGCTGCTGGGCCGCTACGACTATCTCCCAGTCGACTCCTGGGCCTTCAAGCTGGTCTCCAGCGAATGGCACGACGGTGCGCCCATCGGGCTGGCTGAGGTAGAGGCTGCTTTTGCGGGGTGGGGGGAATGGAAGGGATTGGCGTACTGGTTTTGGGAATGGAGCAGTCAATTTTAGATTTTGGATTTTGGATTGGTTAGAGGGGGTTGAGGGCGTGGAGCACGGCGGTGTGAATGGTGCCGGCGGTGGCGAGCACGCCGTGGCCGGTGATGGGATCGCCGCCGTGCCAGTCGGTGATGCAGCCGCCCGCCCCTTCGATGACCGGGATGAGCGCCATAAGGTCCCACGGCGCCATGATCGGGTCGGTCATGATGTCGGCGCCACCAGTGGCTACCAGGAAGTAGCCGTGACAGTCGCCCCAGGTGCGGTAGAGTTTGACCCGCTGCGCCAGGGTGTCGAAGGCAGCACCATCATGATGGGCGTGCACGTTCCAATGCGACGTTGTCAGCAGCACGGCGTCCTCGATGCGGGTGCAGGGACGAACGGTCACCGGCTGCCCGTTCAACCAGGTTTGAGACCCAGTGCCCAGCAGCATGTCCCCCGTGACTGGATGATGAATGACGCCAACGATCGGTCGACCCGCGTGCAGCAGTGCAATCAACGTGCCAAAGAGATAGGTGCCGCAGACAAACGATTTGGTGCCGTCGATCGGGTCGAGCACCCATTGGTAGGCCGCATCCGGTTGGTAAACCCCAAACTCCTCGCCAAGAATGCCATGATCGGGAAAACGCGTCATGATCATCTCGCGCATCAGGCGTTCGGCCTCGCGATCGGCGATGGTCACCGGCGTGTCATCGGCTTTGGTCTCCACGGCAAAACCGGTGCGGTAGTACCGCATGATCAGGGTCGCGCTGGTCCGGGCCAGCTCACGCGCAAAGGCAACCCAGGTGTCCAGGCGCTCGCCGTGCTCGGCGCCGCTGTAGGTGGTGCGTTCAGCCATGGTCAACATCCTTGGACGGTCCTTTGCTGCGCATGTACAAGATCAACACCCCGATCACCAGGGTGATCGATCCCGCGAGGGCCAACAAGGTCCATTCCCCATTCCAGGCCACCACCTGCTCCAAAAACAAGACCGCCAGCACGATGATGAGGACGCTGGCCAGTTTGTATTTGAGGCCATCCAGATCGTTCACCGACAGCCAGGTGGGCAGGGGCAGGTTGTCGTCGATGAAGAGCTCGTACAGTCCCAGGCCAATGATCAGCAG
>JAYRNS010000860.1:0-2250 GCA_041912075.1 Anaerolineae bacterium | reverse complement strand
TCGAAGGTAAATCCGGTTCGGGTTACCGCGGCGAATGTGGGATGGGGATTGCCGAAACGCTGGATAATGACCTGGCAAAGCCAACCGCGATGGACGTGTGGTTGTTTGACAAAGGTGACGTGCGTACGATGACCACGGTGCTGCTGAGCGACTTTGCCTTTGGTAACGTCAATCTGCGTGAGCGTCTGCGTGACAAAGGCGAGGTCATCCTGGCAGCACCGGGCCAGGTATTTCGCATTGCGCATAAGACCCTGGATCTCGAGGGACGGATCGCCGACCTGGCCTATGCCGAAGGGCCGGGACCAGCCAAGTCGGTCTTCAAGACCCTGCGGGTCGAGCTGACGGTGACGCCGCGCAATTGACGGCAGCGGTTCAGACGCGCACCGTTGGGTCGAACAGTTTGGCGTGTTCTTCAAGGGCATACCGGTCGGTCATGCCGGCGATGTAATCGCAGATCACACGACGGACCCCCTCGGGCTCAGAGGCGATCTTGGCCTGCGTGCTCGTTGGCAGCTGGCCCGGCTGGACCGCGTAGGCCTCGAAGAGATCGGTGAGCACCCGCTGCGCTTTGCTTGCCATCCGCATGACCCGATAGTGCCGGTAAAAGCGTTCCAGCAAAAACGCCTTAAGTTCGCGTGTCTTGCCTTCGACGTCTCCTGAATACCCGGCCAGATTGTGACCCACCGCGCGCAGCGCATCGACCGACGTGATGCGCTGTTCCTCGAGTGCCTGGGCCGTGGCGTAGGCGACGTCGTTGACGAGACGGCCCACCAGGCGGCGGATGATGCGGTGGCGCAGTAGATCGTCGAGTGGACGGTCAGCCGGCTCGCCCAGGCTGTTCACCGCGTCATGCCAGACCCCCAGGCCCCAGACTTCAGTCAGATCGAAAAGCCCCGCACGCAGACCATCGTCCAGGTCGCTGGTGTTGTAGGCGATTTCGTCGGCCAGGTTGGCGAGCTGGCACTCCAGCGTGCCGGCCAGCTCTGGCTCATAGCCGGTGGCATCGGTAACATCATAATCGGTATCGTGTTTGACTACGCCCTCGCGCACCTCGTACGTCAGGTTGAGTCCATCGAAGGCCGCATAACGCTGTTCCAGTTTCTCCAGGATGCGCATCGTCTGGCGCTGGTGATCAAAGCCACCGTGGCCGGTCATCAGCGCGTCGAGCACGTATTCGCCCGTGTGGCCAAAGGGTGGGTGACCAAGGTCGTGCGCCAGACAGATCGCTTCGGTGAGGTCCTCGTTGGCACCCAGGTAACGTGCCAGGCTGCGCCCGATTTGGGCCACTTCGATCGAATGTGTCAGCCGGGTGCGGTAATGATCCCCTTCGGTATTGACAAAAACCTGGGTCTTATACTCCAGACGCCGAAAGGCCGTCGTATGTATGATGCGGTCACGATCGCGCTGGAACACCGAGCGATGGTCTGGTTCCTGCTCCGGTACACGACGCCCGCGACTGTCGCCGCTCTTCATACCGTAGGGGGCGAGCGTCCGCTGTTCGCGTTGCTCCAATTCAGTGCGTGTGAGGATCATGGTATTACATCACCAGAATGGTTTGCAGCAGACCCATTTGTTCGAGCGTATCGTAGGCATAGGTCTGTACGAGCTGGTTTTCGTCCTGCAGGCAGTGGTAGAAGGCGTTGGCCACCTCCATGGTTCGTATTTTGCTCAGCGCGTAGGCGGCACGCGTGCGGGCGCCTTGTTCGGTACCGGCCAACACCTGGAGCAGCGCGGGCACGGCCGGCTCACCCATCAGCGCCAGGGCGTCGGCAGCGCTGCTGCGTACCCAGCCGCTCTGGTCACCCAGCGCACAGGCCAACTCGTCGACCAAGGCGACCAGCTCCAACTGGCCGGCAGCCAGCGCCGCCGCACAGCGCACCGCCGGATCTGGATCGTGCAGACGGTCACGCAGCGGTTTCTCCAGCGCCTCGGCACCGCCTTCGGTCCAGGGTGCCACGGCGGCGGCGGTGCGCACCGCCCACCAGCGCTGGTCGGCATCGTCGGCATTGAACAGCGACAACACCTCGTTGAGCGCCGGCGCAGATTCCACGGTGTAAGCGGTGACGACCTGTTCCGCGGCTTCGTCATCGTTGGCGTGGATGGCGGCCAGGAGGGATTCCAGGGTTGGTTGGCTCATGTCAGTTCTCCCAAGAGTTGTGTGATCGTCATGTCATCCGGCAGGCTCAATGTATGAATTATACCTGCTAGAACAAGGCTTGATCAAATCGTTCGATACAGCGAATTGTGTGG
>JAYRNS010000859.1:0-5259 GCA_041912075.1 Anaerolineae bacterium | reverse complement strand
GTGACGACTGACGTGGGAATACGAATCGGTTCGCGGGCCTCGCGCGCTTCCTGTGTTGTGGCGGGATGAACCCAGCCGATGTGGCGCAGCCCCACTTCGACGGCCTGGGCGACAGTCGCAAAGTGGTCCAGCCGTTTATGCAGGAAGGCGGGCGCACCCGGACGCACGATAGCTTCGGCGGGGACGCGGGCGAGCACGACTTTGCAGTTGAGCAGGGCGCGCGCGGCCTCGGTCAACCGGTCGATTTCCTCACTGCCTACCTTGACCGTCGTCGACAAATCGAGGACCAGCCACCGGCAGCCCTGGCTGTCGACCACGGTCTGCAAGGCCTGGCGAATCTGTTCGCTGGTTGCTTCGAACACGGCATCGGTGACTGTGACCACAACCAGCCCGCTGGCCACGCTGACCGCGCCGGTCACGGCAACCTGTGGTGCCCGGGCCTCGAAGGTCAGGTGCCGTAGGGCGATGGTTTGGATCCAGACGGTGACGATGACCAGGGCCGACCAGGCCAGCAGCGTGGCAGACATGCCTCCTGGTGTGCCGTTCGCCGCCAGTAAGGTCGTCATCACTGCGCCGGCGGTGGCAATCCCGGCTGCCCACAACATGGCTGGTGCCGAGCCGACGGTCACCGCCGCGGCCACTGGCAGCGGCACCAGGAAGGCCAGCAGGGCTGGCGCATACGCTGGTGCACTGGTCCCCGCGGCCACCACGGCCAGCGCGGTCAGACCCATCGTCAGCAAAGTCGCCGGCATGGGACGCCGCCGGCTGGCTGCCGGATAGATGCCAACCAGGTAGACCGCATCCAGCGCCAGGATGGCGACGGGTAACCAGAACGGTCCCTGCCACACCAGGACGGCAATGGCTATCAGGTTGAAAGCCAGTTTGGGCAGCGCCAGGCGCCGTACCCGTCGCAGCGTCTCGTCACGTGCAAAAAGCATGCGTACTCCTTCATCGGCCAAACGAACCAGGCCAGATGCCCGATTATAACTGACCGTTGGCCAATGCGCAATGTGCCGCTGAATCCGGGTGCGCAGGCTTACATCGATCCATTTCGTGATCATCCGTGGTATCCGTGAACAAAGCATGAGGCAGCTTGTGCCTCATGGGTCTAACGAAACCACCGCTGCATCGGTTACACCCGGAATCTGCCATTTGGGTTTGTTGGCCTGGCTGTTTGATGGCGCAGTCCCCCCAAACAGTCTTTATGTCTGAATCCTTGCGCCTTGTGTCGTGCCTGTGGTATAATCGCGGCACCGGAGGCGAAACCATGCGCGTATTGGTGGTGGACGACGACCCACCCAGTGTCAAGATGATCTCTTTTCTGCTGCGGGAAGAGGGTTATACCGTGCTAACCGCCAGCAATGGCCAGGACGCGCTGAGCATGGTCGAGCGCGAGGCACCCGACCTGATCATTCTCGATGTCATGATGCCTCACATGGATGGTCTGGAGGTGTGCCGGCGTATCCGGCGCACGATGCAGGTGCCAATTCTGATCCTCTCCGCCAAGGGTGAAACGTCGGATCGCGTCATGGGCCTTGACGTCGGCGCTGACGATTACCTGCCCAAACCGTTCGATCCTTCTGAGCTGCTGGCCCGCGTGCGCGCCATTCTACGGCGCACCGAGGCGTTCAGCTTTGGTGAGGCCGAGACAGGTTACCTGGCCGTGGGTGAAACGCGCCTCGATCCGGTTGGCAACAAAGTCTATCTCCCCACCGGTAAGGTCGCCGAACTGACACCGATCGAATTTCGGCTGCTGCACTATCTCATGCGCAATGCCGGGCGCATCGTCAGTCACGACCAGGTCCTCAACAATGTGTGGGGTTACGATTACGACGGCTATGCCAACCAGATTGCGGTTTACATGCGCCGTCTGCGTACCAAGATCGAGGATGACCCCAACAACCCCGCTCGTTTGTTGACCGTGCGCGGGCTCGGTTACAAGTTCGAAATCCTTTAGGGCAATACCAGCACCTGAATCGGGATCCCGACCGCCAGCGTACGCCCATCGGCGTCCAGCAGGTCGGCGCGCAGGCTGCGCACACCCAGCAGCAGCGGTTGGGTCGCGGTGAACTGCCACGAACCACTGGCATCGGCGATGGTTTCACCCAGCGGGATGTCATCCAGAAACACCTGGATACGTCCTTCAGGTGCACCCGTACCGCGGATGTTTTGGGCCTGGAAGGCATTGACACTGCTGCCATTCACCGGTTCTAACACGACTGGGGCCGCGCGAGTTTCCACTGTGACCGAGATGGTCTCGGAACGGGCAAAGGGTGCCAGGTTGGCATCCAGCAGGGCGCTCCACAGGAGATGATTGCCTTCGGTCAATGGTGAACCCAAATCCAGTGACCACAGGCCGGCCGCATCGGCCACCGTCTGGCCGACGGTATTTTGGCCATCGAAGCCCAGGATAGTTTCACCGGCCGGGGCAATCCCTTCGATCAACTGCAGCGGTGTGGCCAGCAAGGAACCATCAGCCGGTTCGGTGATGGCCAGGGTGGTGGTGAGCGGTAAGGCCAGGGCAAACTCCGGCAAGTTCAAATCACCCGGCAGTGTGCCCGTAATACCGGGCGGCGGAGTTTGGGCCGCGCCGCCTGTGTCGTCGGGTGTGGCGGTGCCTTCGCCAGTGCCCGGCAGGCTTGTGCCCAAGGCCACGGCGGTAGCGGTCGCGTCGGCGGGTGCGATCGCCGTTTGTGACTGGATGGCCAGACTCAAAAGGCTCAGGCCCAGCAGCAGCGTGACGGCCGCGCTGATGACCAAAACGTTCAGGCGGTCGAGAGGCCATTCCCAGAAGGGTGAGCGTTCGTTTTCCATGGGCCCGCCTAATCCAGCCAGCTCTCAGGTTTGGATGAGGGCTCCGAATCGTGCCACGTATCGACCACTTCGGCCGGCGCTGCGTCGCTGTCCGCTTGTGCATCGTCACCGGCTGCTGCGGCGTTGGCGACGGCGCCATTCTCCACGGGAACCGCCCTGTCTTGATCGCGCGCCGGCGGGTTGGGGGAAGCGGCTGGTTCGCCCATATCAGCAGCCCCTCCTTGATACGGATCGACCGCTTCCGCCGCGGCTTGGGCACGCTGACGCTGCAAAGCAGCGTCTCGCTGCAGCGCATTGAGACGTTCCTGGCCACGCGCCAGGCGTCCTTCCAGGTCGGCGATCTTGACGTCGCGCGCGTCCAAATCCATCTGTGCATGGGCCAGCTGTTCGTCGCGGGCGGCCACGTCGGCCTCCAGCTGCATGACGCGCTCGTCCCGCACCTGGCGACGCCAGCCGCGGAAGTACAGCACCTCCATCAACAGCTCAACCAGGAACCCGATAATGAACCCGATAATCAAGGCAATGAGAAAATTCAGCGTTGGCACGGTTTCCTTCCTCCTGTGACGAATAACGCTTGGTCAAGCCATTGTGACATTCATACACAATCGCCGTCAAATAATCATCTGAGAGCCCAATCGAAGAACCACGGGACAGCGGCCTTGTGACATACACATCAGGTGATTCGAACCGGCCCTCAATCGACCACGCGTAAGCTGAGGCCATGATCGTGAATTGCGAACAGTTCGAACCCGTGTATGCCGCCTATCTCGATGGAAACGTATCTGCCGAAGAGCAATCACTTATCAATGAACATCTGCGGCAGTGTCCACGTTGCCTCATCGTGCTGGCCTGGACGCGCCACGTGCTGCGCTACTGGCAGGACCTGTCCGTCATCCCACCGGGCGGGTTTGGTGAGCGTCTGCGCATCCGCTTGCGCGGCGAAGGACGTGATGGCGAGCGCCCTTCTGACGTGTGAGTGTGACGTCGTCCGCCTGCAACGGACCGGGTTCAATGCGTTCCGTTGGGTTGGCTGTTTGTTGGCACCAATCCCTCCCCAGCTCGCAGCAGTGACTGCACACGATCTGGGCTGTCTGCCTCGGCGTACATACGCAGCACCGGCTCGGTGCCCGATGGCCGAATCAACAGCCAGCTGTCGTCGGCCAACACAAACTTCACCCCATCTGCAACACCCACGCGCGCCACAGCCATCCCCCCCAGTTCGGCCGGCGGCGGCTGGGTCAGGCGCGTGACCATTTCGGCTTTCGTAAACGGTGGGCGACCGCTGACCGGTTTCAAATGGAAATCGTTGCGCGCGTAAAAGAACGGCCCGACCTCGCGCACCAGGTCAGCCAACAGCGCATCGAAATTACCCCCCTGCGCAGCCACCATCTCGGCGAGCAGCAAACCCATCAAGACCCCATCCCCCTCCGGGATGTGCCCCTTGATGCTGATACCGCCCGACTCTTCACCCCCGATCAGCACGTCGTGCGCCATCATCAGATCGCTGATGTGGTTGAAACCAACCGGCGTCTCACGCAGCTCCAGACCGTACGTGTCGGCCATGCGGTTGAGCATCTGGGTGGTCGAGACTGTCTTGACGATCATGCCGCGCTGCTGGCGCTTGCGCACCAGGTAACGCAGGCTCAGCGCCATAATGACGTGCGGGTCGATGAACCGCCCGCCAGGCGCCATTGCGCCAATCCGGTCAGCGTCACCATCGGTGGCCAGACCGAGGTGCCACTCTCCACGGCTCATTTCAACTGCCAGCGGCTGCAAGTAACGGGCGATCGGTTCGGGGTGGATCCCATTGAAGCCAGGATTCATTTCGCCGCGCAGCTCGAACACGTCGGCGCCGGCCTGCTGCAGGAAATCGGCCAGGTACCCGCGCCCGGCGCCATACATCGCATCCACGACCACGCGCAGTTTAGCCCGGCGGATGGTATCGAAATCGATCAGATCTGCCAGGTGGGTGCGGTATCCTGGTCTTGGGTCGAAGCGCTCGACCAACCCGGACGCGTCAGCGTCGTCGAAGTCCATACTCTGCGGGGTACGTCCGGCCGCCTCGTTCTCCAACAGGCGCGCTTCGACCCGCTTACAGTCGGCCGGCGATGCCGAGCCGCCATAGGCCGCTTTGAATTTGATGCCGTTGTAACGCGGGGGGTTGTGGCTGGCGGTGATCATGATGCCGCCCGCCGCTCCATGGGCGACGATCGCATAAGAGACCGCGGGGGTGGGTGTATCGGCGTGTGTCAGGTCAACGTGGATGCCGTTGGCGGCAAAGACGCAGGCCACCTCGCGCGCATAGCGGTCGGACAAGAAGCGCGTGTCGAAGCCAACGACCATCCGCAGCGGCGTGGAAGCCGCCACCTGGCCAAGTAATTGTTCACGAACGACGTCGGCGATGGCCTGGGCGACCAGGCGGACGTTGGCAAAGGTAAAGCTGTC
>JAYRNS010000858.1:0-3906 GCA_041912075.1 Anaerolineae bacterium | reverse complement strand
CGCAGCACCTCGTCCAGCTCGTCGTACGACAGGTTGATAAAACCCTTTTCACCCACCCCGCTGGGCACCTGGCGATAGAGCTCAGTCGCCAGGCTGGCCAGATATGGCTCGACGGTTGGCCGGTCGACGTACGATGCCAGGAGACGCACTCCACAGTTGATATCGAACCCCACCATACCCGGTGAAATGACCCCGTCAGCCGCATCGGTCGCCGCCACGCCGCCAATCGGCGAGCCGTAACCCTGGTGAATGTCGGGCATGGCAAAGACGTTTTTAGTCACCCCGGGCAGGGTGGAAATATTGACCAGCTGGTCGAGCGATTGGTCACCCAGCACCTGCTCCAGGATCAACTCATCGGCATAAAAACGCGCCGCCACGCGCATATCGTGCCGGTAGTGGCGATCGATCTCGTAGACATACGGCCTGATCTGACGTAAATCTTTGCGCTCAACCATGGGGTGTTTTCCTCATCTCATACCAATCAGGCCAACGGCTGGCGGCTCTGGTAGCCGCTGTCCAGATCATGCCAGAAACCGACCTCGTCTTCACCCAACCGCCAGCAGAGGAGCACGGTGCGGCCATCCGGCCGGCGGTGCAGAAAGTCGACCAGACCCATTTGCACGTCCTTGAGCTGACAGCCCGTGCCGCGGATCTCTTCCACGACCGTCTCAACCTGTCCAAACCGCAGGAACATCGCACTGGCTTGCGGGCTGCCGCCGTTGGTCACGCTTGCCTCCAGCACAGGCACGAACTCGGGCTGAGCCGTGACGATCGCTTCCCGGATACGCTGCAGCTCCGTCAGCAGTATGCGCAGGCGCGGCAGCAGTGCATTGGCCTCTTGTAGAGAAAAATAGCGATCGCGCATGGTATATGTTCCTATCAAGCTAACAAACAAAGGACGACAGACCAACGATCGAAGAGCCCAGGCGGGTCCTTTCGGTGTCTATCGTCCTTCGCACAGCGGGCAAGCTTGCCGCGACGGGTCAATTGTGTCCGCAGCTGCCCGTATTTGCCTCGCCGGTATGAGTCTGGGCCGTGCGGAATGAACTGCCACAGCCGCAGCTCGACACCGCGTTGGGATTTTCGATATGGAAACCACCACCCATGAGATTGTCGACGTAGTCGATCTGCGCGCCGTCGATGTAAAAGAGGCTGGTGGGGTCTACGTACACCCTGAGCCCATGCGCTTCATAGACTTCGTCGCCGTCGCGCGGATTACTGTCGAACATCATACCGTACTGCATGCCACCGCAGCCGCCGCCTTGCACGAAGACGCGCAGGCCGTGCGCCGCAGTCAGCCCTTTGTCGACCATCACGTGTTGTAGTTTGTGCGCTGCACTTTCAGTCAATGTAACCATCGTGTCCTCCTATCAAACCGGTTCTTTCATCAATGCGGGGCCATTATACCTGAACGATTGCATCATCCGCCAATTTGCGACATCACGCGAATTTCGGGAATGACCGCATTGGCCAGTCCATGCCCCCACGGTTTGCCCCACACCGCGGTGCGAATCAGCGACTTGAGCGCTTCGAGAGAACAGCCGCTGCGGATCAGTGAGAGCAAGTCTACCTCATTATCACGCAGCAGACAGAGACGCAGCTTCCCATCTGCCGTCACCCGGATGCGTCCGCAGCCGGCACAAAACGGCTCAGTGACCGAGCTGATGAAACCGAGGCGTCCGCGTGCGCCGGGAAGTTGGTATGGCCGCGAGGGATCGCGTCCATCGTAACCGGCGATGACGCTCAGCGGGCCGAAGACCTGCTCGATGCGTGCCATGGTCTCCGCGTACGGCACCACCGCATCGACGGCGAATCCCGCCACGTCTCCAAACGGCATCAACTCGATAAAACGCACTTCCCAGGGACGCTGGAGCGTCAGCCGGGCCAACTCGACGACCTGGTCTTCATTGTAACCACGCGTGACGACGCAGTTGATCTTGATGGGCGTCAGCCCGGCCTGTTCAGCGGCAGCAATACCCGCCCAGACGTCTTCGAGGTCGCCCCAACGTGTGATACGCCTGAAGCTCGCAGGGTCCAGGGTATCGACACTGACGTTGACCCGGTCCAATCCGGCATCGGCCAGGGGACGTGCCAGACGGGCCAACAGAAGCCCGTTGGTCGTCATGGCCAGATGCTGAATCCCCGGCACTGCCTTCATCCGCCGTACCAGGTCCACAATGTTCTGGCGCACCGTGGGTTCGCCGCCCGTCAGCCGGACCTTGGTTACACCCAGCTGCGCCGCAGCCTCGACGAGGAAAATGATCTCGTCATCCTGCAGGAGCTCGGCCCGTGGCCGGAACTGCATGATTTCGGGCATGCAGTAGACGCAGCGCAGGTTGCATGCATCGGTCAGCGAGATGCGCAGATAATCGATACGACGTCCAAATGCGTCCTCCATGGCAGGGGCATGGCCAGATACAGGAGACTTCGTAGAAAAAGCCACCACCTGCAGGCTCATGACGTGTTCTTAACCCCCACCAACGGCTTGTAGATCGGGCTGGAGACGGGCGTCTGCCAGGTGGTCGGCTGTGGTCAGCAGATAGGTGCAGCGCCCGGTGCCATTGACCAGACGTGACGTGCACTGCGGGGTCTGCCCAGTCAGTTCGGTCACCAGGAGTATGTCCATCCGGCACAGTTCAGGATGCAGCTCGGCCACACCGGCGTATGGACAATTGCAGGTGTGCAGCACCAGGTCGTCACCATCGCGTTCCCAGGTGGCCAGGTAGCCGTTTGCAGTCAGATATTGTGCAATTTCTTCGAGCCGATCCTCGTCCAACTGCCCGGTTTCCCATGCCGGCGCACACTGTGCCGTGCGTTCAGCCAGGCTGCGAAACATCACCTGCAGCTCGGCCGTGGAAAGGTGTCGTTTCAGCTCTTCCAGGACCGCAGCCGAGAGCCCCTGGAAGTTGTTGGGAAAATACTGGTTGGCCCCGGCGGTGAGCAAATAGACCTGTTCAGGCCGTCCGACGGTTCGTTTGTGCACGGTTTGGGTGGTCACCAGATCCTGGCTTTGCAGCACATCGAGGTGATGCCGCACCGACACCGGTGCCATCTGCAGGGCTTCGGCCAGATCGGAGACCGTTGCTTGCGATCGAATCTTCAGAATTTCGAGAATCTTGTGGCGGGTGGTTTGCACAACGTTTCTCCCCGATCGTGAATCGCCTGACATTGGTTACGACGCACGTAATTTTAACATACGCGGTGGGTGCTGTCAATTCTTCTCAAATTTGTCAGAATTATTCGCGCTTCTTATGCCACTTGCCGGTGGTTTCATCCTTCTCATACGATTGTTTGACAGCCGCCCATGCCACACGGTGAGCGGTTTCCTCGCGGGAGGCATCTCCGCGACGCTCCTCCGGTTCATCGTACTGCTCCCAGGCGCTGTTGAAAGCTGCCTGATAGATCTCTTGAGCATGTTTTGGCACATTATCACGCACGGACTTGGGAAGGTCATCTAGAGTCTTGTACGGCATAGTCTGGTCTCCTGTTCTTCATCGGTCACTTTCTCAGCATGCATGTCACGAGGGGAAGGCCGTTTGGGCATTGGGACCTGGATGAAAAAGAGCCCACCGACCCTGGAGTGGGCCGGCGGGCTCTCACACATTCAGTGTTGCCTAGGCGCGTTCGAGAACGCTGTCAAGAAAGGTGGACACCCGGTGTTCGGCATCGGCCTTGCCGTATCCGTAGCGCTGCTGCAAAATGCCGACCAGCTGATCATACTTGCCGTTGACCTTGTCGAGGTCATCGTCAGTCAGATCACCCCACTCTTCCTGGATTTTGCCACGCAGTTGGCGCCATTGACCTTCTAGTACGGAACTATTCATCATGTTCTCCTTTTGGTGTGATTCTGGTTGGCGGCCCTCATCATGTGGGGTCCGTTCCAACTGACCTCAGTGTATCACAAGG
>JAYRNS010000857.1:0-20493 GCA_041912075.1 Anaerolineae bacterium | reverse complement strand
GCTGGTCCCTCCCGATCATTACGGTGACTTTGTTCTGACCTACGAAAATCTTTCGGCACAGCAGCTGCAGCACATTTTCGATTCTCACGACCGCGTGTGGATCGTCGATCACGTCTATCGTGGCGGTATGCAGGAAATGGGCTCGCTGTATGCCGGTGTCAGTCCGACCTCTGTGGCTGGCGTTCCCATCTACCTGCTCAACAGCGCGCCGGTCATGACCAGCAAGACGCCATTCAGACCAGCACCGGGGTCAGATATTTTCCATTCCTCGCATGGTGTCATTGCCGGCCAGGACCTGCTGGTGGCTCTAACCCTCGACGATCCAACGGTTTCGGAGAAGTTTGCGGTCTACCTGAGTGGCCAGGAACGCGGCGAGATCGATCCCAGCGGGTTGAGCGCCCCCGACTACCTGCGTATTCCAATCACCGCCACCCAGGTGTCGAGCGTGGACATCGCCACCGTTTCGGGAGCACCGGCCGATGTCTACAGTGGCACCCTCATCACGGTGGCCGGCACTGCCTTGCCCGACGAGGCGGACACGCGCATCGAAGCCGAACACTACCCGACCGACAACGGTTTTGTGTACGAGATCGAAGACGCCAGTGGTGGCAAGGTCGTGCGGGCGCAGAGTTTCAACACCCTCTCGCGTTTTCCGTTGTGGTTGAGCGAACCGGGCGACTACCTGCTCACGCTGCATGGCCGACTGGGTGCTCGCGTGGGAACCCCGATCTGGTCGGTCGTACTGGATCGCCAGGCCATCGGCACCATTCCTCCTAAAGAGACTGGCAGCTGGGAGGACCAGGCCATTCCGCTGCGTTTCGATTCAGCTGGCCTGCACGAGCTCGTCCTGGGTGTCACGGCCAATGCCTACGTCGAAAACGGTTATGCCGATCTGGATTATATCAGCCTGCAGGCGCGCGAGAACTGGGTGTGGCGCGGCGTGGCCCAGGTTGACCTGGGGACAACCGGCGATCAGAACGCAGCACTGGCCTGCAACAGTGAAAGTACCAGCCCTGGCCGCTGGCTCACGAGCGATCCCTTGGAGATTCCAGTCACCGTGGATGCCGCGACGACCTACGTGGTCAAGACCCGCACCGCCAGCGAGGGCAGTGACCCGGCATCGTTTGACGTCGCGATCGACGAACAGCCCCTGGGGCAGATCCAGACGGCATCCGGGGAGTCCAACACCGACATTTTCCTGACCGAGCTGGGCCCGGGTGTGCACCGCATTGCGATCGCGCCCACCGCCGAACTGGCGGAAAAAGAGGTCTGTCTGCAGAGTCTGGCGATCGAGCAGGTGTTTGCGCCGCGCGACGACAATCCGCTGCGTATCGCCGCCGATGCCATCGTCGTCGGTGACGGTGCCAAGCTGCAAAAGATCGGCAGCGAAACGGCCGCCACGAGCGCGGCCAGCGGCAATACGATCCAGGCTGGCCTGTGGTTCGAGGACAGCGGCAACTACACCCTCGACGTCAACGGCCTGAATGACCGCCCAGCTCCGGTCAAGCTCCAGGTCGAGATGGATGGCAAACCGGTTGGTGAACCGCTGAGTTACGACCGCAACGATTACAGCTGGTCGACACAAAGTATCCTGCTGCCGATTGCAAATCCCGGCTATCACCAGCTGCGTATCGATTTCGTCAACGACTTCTACGATCCCCAGTTAGTGGCCAACCAGGACGACGGTGACCGTAACGGTGCCGTGCGTTACTTCGTGATCACCAAACTCCAGTCACCCATCGTGTCGGTAGGCAACGAGTTGACTCTCGATCTGACCAAAGAAATCAACATGCTTGGTCCGGGCTCCGACGTCGTCGAACTGGCCGATGGACCGGCCGTCGAACGCGCCGGTAACGGACGCGTCGCGGACGTCGACCTGGCCTTCGATACAGCGGGCGGCTACCGGCTGACCCTGCAAGGTCAGAATGACCGCCCCGGCCCGGTCGAGGTCAAGGTGCTGGTGGATGAAGTCGAGGTTGGCAGCGTCAGCTTTGCCGCCGACGACGGCAGCTGGAGCGACGAAACGCTGTTGTTCACCGTTGCGCTGCCAGGTTACCACCGCATCTCCTTGGATTATGTCAACGATATATACGACAATGACTTGATCGACCAGGGTTTGGATGGCGATCGTAACGCCGAGTTACGCCGGATGACGCTGAAAAAAGTACCGGCGGCCGTCGGCAAAAATGACGGGATGCTCGACCTCAATTTCGATGACGTACTGGCGGACGTGGGCACAACGTCCGTGACGATGACGCGTGTCGATGGCGAATACGCCATGCTCTTTGCGCCTGGGAGCGAGCTGCAGATACCCACTGCGTTCCTGGATGATGGCGTCTACGTGATCGAGTTCGTTGGGCGCAGCGAGCGCCTGACCGGTCTGCTCGACGTGACCCTCGGTGCTACCCGGCGCACCCTGGAGTTTTCCAGTGTGAGCGATTCGAAGTTCATGGGCACACGGCAAGGGGCCGGTGTGACGACCTTGACACTGCGCAACAGCGGTGAACAGAACATCTATCTCCAGGCCATGCGGCTGTACGCAAATCCATTGTTTGCCGACGGCGATTTCGCCTGGACACCGGATCAGGGTTACGTTGCGGTCGGTGCCGAGGCGGGTGAAGACAATGGTCGCCAGGCGGTCATCCGGGGGGGTGTCGGATCACTGGTGGAGATTCCGGTCGTGTTCCCCAAGACTGGTGTCTACCGCGTGACCGTCCGGGGACAACACGATCGACCGGGTCCGGTCATCCTCAACGTGCTCGTCGACGATGTGCGAGCGGGGCAGATCGTATTCGGCGACAACGACGGCAGCTGGGGCGAACGCACCGTACAGATTGTGGTGGCGCAGCCAGGTCTGCATACGATGACCATCGCCTTCGACAATGACTTTTACGACCAGCAGCTGATCGATGCCGGCCAGGACGGAGACCGTAATGCCTTGATCGATCGGGTGACAGTGGTGCCGGTGGGTTCGTAGACGGCGCCTGCAGAACGAATGACTGACGTGAAGTTCGGCCATGGCAAACGACACCAACGAGAGTTATACCAGGATCGCACGCAATTCGATGTTCAGCATCGTGCGTTTTGTCGTGCTCTTGCCACTGCCCATCCTCGTTCTGCCGTTTATGCTCGACCGGTTAGGCGATGTGGCCTTTGGGTTGTGGGCGCTGTTTGCCACTTTCATCACCTACACCCAGCTGGCCGATTTTGGCATGGGTCTGGCGCTTACGAAATACGTTGCCGCCTATGCCGCGCGTGGCGAGTGGGACGGGGTGCTGCGGGCGACCAACACCGTATTCTTTTTCTATACGGCGGTCGCGCTCTTGTTAGCACTGGTGCTGGCCATTGTCGGACCGCTGCTCGTGCGCCTGGTTCCCAATGGACCGGCCGTTTCGAGCGAAGCCCTGGTGTCGATGGTGACGTTGGCTTTTGTCACGTTTGCCATCAACCTGACTTTCGGTGCCTTTGGATCGGTTTTGCAGGGGCTGCAGCGCCTGGACGTAACCAATCTCGTGTCTTTTGTGGCCAGCGTCGGTCTGTATGCCGGCATCGTGGTGGTTCTGGCGCTGGGTTATGGCTTGATGGGCATCCTGGTCTTGAGCGTGCTCCTGGCCCTGGCCACGGCGACGTTTCAGCTGTGGATGGTCTACCGGCTCGTTCCTGGTTACCGGCTGCGCATCGCCGCGTTTGATCGTGTTTACCTGCGTTCGATTCTCGGCTACAGTTTGAATGTTCAGGGCGGTACCCTGGCGGAACTGCTCTTCGACCCGGCGACGAAACTGATCCTGACGCGTTACCTGGGGGTCGCATCGGTCACGCAGTACGAAGTTGGCACGCGCATCACGACGCAGCTGCGCAACCTGTTTGCCGTCGCCCTGCTGCCGCTGTTTCCCGGCGTATCGCACATGGATGCCGGTGAAGGGCGGGTGCGCATCGAAGCTGTGTATCGGCGCAGCGCCCGCTACGTGGTCATCTTTGGGCTGCCCGCCTATTTGCTGCTCATCATTGTCGCGCCGTGGCTGCTGTCGGCCTGGCTGGGCCCTGGTTACGCAGCGGCCAGCATGGTGATGCGCATCATGACCCTGGGCTGGTTTATAAGCCTGGTGGCCATGCCACCTTATTTCATTCTGCAGGCCCTGGGTCATGCGCGGCTGTGTATGACGGCGCACGTGGTGCAGGGCGTCGTCAATGTGGGTCTAGCACTGGTGCTGGTCGGTCTGTGGGGTTTTACCGGTGTGGTCCTGGCGGCTTTTGTTGCCCTGGTCATCGGCTCGCTGATAGTGATTACCAACTACACCCGTGTCATGGCGATGTCACCACAGGCGATGCTGCGTATCATACCCTGGCGAGTGGTGGCCATCGTTGTGCTTCTGGGTGCGGGTGTCTATCTGGTCCTCAGCACGGCACCGGTCGTGACACTGCTGGGTCTGGCAGCCATCGGTCTGGCTTATTCAGCGGCATACGGCGGTCTCCTGCTGGTCATTCGCGCATTCAACCAGGCCGATTGGAACCTGCTGCGCTCGCTGCTGCCAGCGCGTTGGACGGCGCGCGCGCCCGTGCTGCCTTTCAGGTGGAAAAGTGGTTGATCTACGCAGGCAGCACTGGCTGACGTTGGGGTTGTTGCTCGCCGTCGCCATTCTGCTGGTGGTCAGTGTGGTCCCTTACCTGGCCACCTGGCAGCACAGTGTCGCCTGTGAAACCCAGGCACGGGACTTGATGTACCGGCTGGTACAGGACCCGACGACGTACCAGACGTTCGACGCGGCGGTCGATACGCTGCGGACGCAGTGCCCGCCGGCCGGGATGGCCGCCGGCAGCTGGCCCACCCTGGCCAACGCATCGATGCAGCGCGGCAATCACGCCTGGGGTGCCCAGGAATGGGATTCGGCGGGCGAGTATTACCGGCTGGCCACTGCCTACGCGCCACAGCAGGCGCCAGCTTACCGGCGCCTGGCTGAAGTCTTACTCTACCACCAGGGCGAGCCGGCCCAGGCCCTGGCGCAGCTCGACGTGGCCGAGGTGCTTGACCCGCGCGAGCCTTACACGTATATGCTGAAGGCGCACAGCTATGCGGCACTGCAGGATGTGCCACGCGCACTGGCGGAGGCGCAGCGGGCAGTTGCCCTGGCCAACAACGGTTACGCTTACCTGATCCAGGGTGAAATGTTGGCCAAGCTTGCACGTTGGACCGAGGCCCTGGCCAGTTACCAGACGAGCATCGAACTGGACCCAAATTCCGGAATGACTTATTACCTGATGGGCAATACGCTGCGCGAGCTGGGCCGGCTGGACGAGGCCCGGGCCGCCTGGCAACAGGCGCAGCAGCTTGATCCGTCACTTTCGATACCGAATCCGTGAGACAATGCAATGAACGCACTGCGTTACCGTAACAACCAATGGATCATCGTCTTTGCTGCGGCACTTGTTGGCCTGGCCCTGGCGTTGGTCGTCGGCGTGAGTAACGACTCCCTACTTCTGGTGGTCACGCTGGCCATTTTGGGCTTTGCGCTGCTGTTTCTGCCACCACGCTGGTATGTTTACCTGCTGGTGGCCCTGTCCGTCTATTTCCCGCTGGTGGAAGGGATCAAGCTGCCGGTGGAGAGCTCGAACATCCACCTGTTGGATGTTATCATGGTGATGGCGTTGGGTGCCTGGGTCATGCGCTGGGCACTGCAGCTCAACACCATCCGTTTCTCGGCGCGCAGTGTGGTCCTGCTGGCCATCATCATGGCGATCCTGCTGATCCCGTTGATGGTGGGTGTTACGCAACGGCACCAGTTCACTTCGATCTTGCGCGACATGCGCGTACCGATCTACTACGCCATCTTGATCCTGGTCGTAGGCTCAAGCCTCCGCACACGCGACGACATACCGGCACTGCTGATCGGGATGGTGGTGATTACCATACCGGCTGTGATCTATTTCTACGTCTCGTGGGCCTTTGGCATCCGTACGATCGAAGGTGCTGCCTCCGTAGTCCTGAACACCGGTCGTTATTATCGTTACGGTCTGATAACCAGCTGGGAATATATTCTCTTTGCCTGGTTGAGCTGTGTCGCACTGCTGGTCAGCGGCAACGTGCGTTCCGACCGGCGCGTGTGGCTGTTTATCTACATCATCATGACCCTGGTCCCACTCGTGATGCTTCTGGTGCGCTCGTTGTACCTCGGCATGCTGGGCGGCGCCATGATCATCCTGGGGCTGAGTCATTGGATTCGACAACCACAGCGGCTGCTGTACCTTGTTTTTGGCGTTCTGGTGTTTGGTACGGTTTTGCTGGCGGTCGACGCGGCATCGGGGTCTGGTCTGTTGAGCGCCGTGACGGAGCGTGCTACTTCCATCGTCGATCCCGCGGCGTCAACGTCTGGCTCGGCCGCCAACCGTGAAACGCGTCTGCAGGCGGCGCGTTTTATCGCCCGCAGTACGACTAACCCGTTTATCGGTGCCGGTTACGGGGACCGCGGTCTGTTTAGTTTCTCGCGCAGCATCGAACTGCAAGCACTGTTTCGCCACAGTTCCTACAGCTGGTTGTTCTATCGTATCGGGCTGGTTCAGGGGTTGTTCCTGCTCGGTGTCTTTCTCTACATCGCGGCACAGGCCGCCCGGCGTATCTGGCCCGAAAAAGACGGGTTGGTGCGGGCAGCGAGTATGGGTTTTCTGGCAGCATTTATCGCCAACCTGCTGGTAGGTTTTGGCAACAACACCGTGTTTGATTTTTCCGGTGCCTATTTGGTGCAACCCGTGACAGCCCTGATCGTACTGCTGCGATTGGACCAACTGATACCTCGTAGCGTGCCAGATCAAGCAGCGACACCTGTCACCCAGTTACCTGATGTTACGCGGGGTGCACCCGTGGCTCCGACCCTGAACATCGCCACAAAACCAGAGGGGGCGCCCTGACGTGATCGATCCCATCGTATCCGTTGTTCTGCCCGTCCTCAATGGCGAACTCTGGCTGGAAACCGCGATCCTGTCAGTCCTCGAACAAGACTACCCAAACCTGGAGCTGGTAATCAAGGACGGCGGTTCGACCGACGGCTCGGAGCTGATTGCCCGCCGGTACGAAAACCGTGTGGTCTGGATCAGCCAGCCAGATAGCGGGATCGCGAACGCGGTCAACCAGGGATGGATAGCGTCATCGGGGGAGATTTTGGGCTGGATCGGCAGCGACGATCGGCTGGCGCCAGGTGCCGTCCGCACGGCGGTTGACTTTCTGCGCACGCACCCGGACGTCGATGTCGTGTATGGCGACTGCGCCATCATCGACGGCAGCGGAAGACAGGTATCCACCATCAAACCGGGGCCGTTCGACCGTGCACGCGTGTTAGGCTGGAACTATATTGCCCAACCAGCCACCTTTATGCGGCGCTCCTCCATGGCACGCATTGGCTGGATCGATGAGACGCTGCGCAACGCCATGGATCACGATCTGTGGATCAAGTTCGCAATCCATGGGTCGATGGCGTATGTGCCGCAGACCCTGGCCAGCCTGGGTGTGCATCCCGGTACGGTCACCAATCGGCACGTACAGCGCGCCGGGGATGAAACCATCCAGGTGGTCACCCGTGCGTTTGTGGACCCTGCGATGCCACCGGCCCTACAGGCGGTGCGCCCCCGCGCCCTGGGTGAAGCCTACCTGCGGGCCGGCATGTGCTATTATGCTGTACAAAACATGCCCCAGGCACGCACCTTTCTCACTCAGGCGGTGCGTTGGTCACCGCGCTTGATGGTTGACCGGCGGTTTCTGCGTACGTTTGGTTCGTCGCTGTTGGGGCGGCGTATCGTATCACAACTGCGCCGGGCGCGTTATGCCGCCCACCGCGCGTGACCGTTGGCGACGCCTGGAGTTCGTACGTCACCAGACCCTGAGCGAAAGCGCGCCCACAGCGGCGCCAGGGACACATTCGTGCAGCCACTACCGATTGCCCATGTCATCAAGAATCTTCCATTCCATGGGGGAACCACGCATTACCTGTACGGTCTCCTATCGGCGCTGGATTTGCATACTTTCCCCACCGTCATCATCGTCCTGGAACGCGATGCACCCGGTGACAGTTATGCCGATGCCTTTACCAGGCTGGGCGTTGACGTGACCTATTTGCACATGCGCCAGCGGTTCGACACCCAGGCGCTGACGCGCATGCGCCACCTGCTGCAGGATCACCACACCGCCATCGTCCAAACCCATCTGGCGCGCTCGCACATCTACGGCGGTCTGACGGCTTCGCTGCTGCGGCGTCCCGTGGTAGTGACCGAACATGGTATCCCGCGCAACCGCACGCTGCCAGTGCGCCTGTGGGATAATCTCTTTGGGCAGCTGGCGGCACGGATTGTGTGCAACTCGGACGCCACGCGGCGTGCCGTGCAGCAAGACCTACCGGTGGTCAACCGTCACAAGATGGTGGTTGTCTATCCCGGTGTGGCGGACTGCGCGCCGGTGGTTGGGGACCCCGTGACCCGTTCGTCGCTGGGCTTGCGGCCGGACGATTGGGTGGTGGGATTTACAGGAACGTTCGTGTCGTGGCGGCGGCACGAATTCTTGCTCGAAGTTTTCAGGCGGGTGCATGAACAAATACCACGGGCCCGCCTGGTGTTGATGGGCGAGGGACCACTGCAAGACACCGTGGCCGCGCAAGTTCAGGCGCTTGGTTTGTCGCAGGCCGTACACATCCTGGGCACGCGTGCCGACGCCCGCCAGATCCTGCACCTGCTCGACGTCTATGTCAACCCAGCCGACGCTGAGGCCTTTGGGATCGCCACGGTTGAGGCCATGCTGGCCAGTTTGCCGATCGTCGTTGCCAACCGCGGGGCCCTACCTGAGCTCATCGACCACGAGCACACGGGTCTGGTTGCCGACGCCGCCAACACTGATGCGTTTGCTGCTGCCGTGCTACGTGCTTTGACCGATCGCCGGCGTGCCAAACAATGGGGCGAGGCGGCGCGGCAAAACGCGCTCGTGCGCTTTTCGCCGGCACAGTTTGCCGATCATTTTGCCTCTATCTACCGGTCGGTGTACCGTGGCTGAGCTGCCAGGAGCGGCTGGGGTCAGCGCAGCCGCACGTCCACGTCTGCTTGTCGCCGGACCGACGCCGCCACCCTATGCCGGCGTGGAGACGTTTACCCAAACGGTGGTGACGTCGACGATCGTCCGCGAGCACTTCAATCTCAGCTTCTGCAATATGCAGAAACCAATCACCAACGAACAGCGTGGCCGCCTGGGGCGGGTCAACATCACCTACAACCTGTCCCACGTCTGGCACATGCTGCGTATGAGCTGGCGGCTGCGTCCCGATGTGACCTACCTGCCCTTGAGCCAAAACCGCACGGGTTTCTTCCGCGATTCCCTCCTGCTGCTCGTTTCCCGCCCTTTTGCCCGGCGTATCGTCTACCAGGTGCACGGCGGTTCGTTCGATGAGTTCTACACCCGCCAGCCCCATTGGTTCCAACTCTACACACGCTGGGTTTTTGGCCACGCCGATGCTTTTTTTCTAGGCGGCGAACGTCTGCGACGGCAGTTTGGTGACCTCATTCCACCACAGAAGTACCACGTGGCCGCCTACGGCGTGCGCACAAACTACCCACCACGCAGCCGTCCGGCGGACGATGACCGGCGCGAGATCCGCATTTTGTTCATGGGGCACATTTCTTTCGCCAAGGGTGCGGTCGATTTGATCCGTGCCCTGCCCGTGCTGCGGGAGGCACTGCGTGGTGAAAACATCCACCTCAAGGTTCAGCTGGCCGGAGAGTTCATCAACAAGGAACGTAATATCCTGTTCATCCCCGAACGCGACAACGCCCCCAACACGATTCGGCAAATCATCGCCCAACATGGATTGCAGGACATCGTAACGTTTCTGGGCGTCATTCGGGACGAACAAAAGTTGCAAACCCTGGTCGATTCTGATATCTTTGTGCTGCCGTCTTACACGGAGGCCATCGGTCTTTCGGTGATGGAGGCCATGGCGGCGGGACTGCCCGTCGTCGTGACGCCGGCCGGGGCTCTGCCAGATATGTTGACCAACGGCACGCATTGTCTTTTTGTCAATCCTGGTGCGCCACTCGAACTGGCCCAGCAGCTGCTGACCTTGATCCGCGACCGCAGCCTGCGCCAACGAATGGGGTGTGCCAACCACGCGATCATCGAGACGCACTATAACGAGCAGGCCTTTCTGGAACGCCTGGTGGCTGCCTTCGATGATGTCTTGCGCGAATGAGTGATGGAATGATCATGACCAGCCAAGTGATGACGAGCCAACTTGTGGCGGCCACGCCGGCGCCTCTCCGTGTGCAGGTCATGGGTGTACCGGTCGATTGTGTCACCGAGGCTACCGCGGTGGCATTGAGCCTGCAGGCCATCACGCAGCGACGGCAGCTGCGGATCGTGCCCATCAACGCTGCGCAGACGATCCTGGCCCACGAGGATGCGCAGTTCCGGGAAACCATCCAGCAGTTCGAGCTGGCCCTGGCCGATGGCAAGGCCGTGGCGTGGGGTGCCAAATGGTGGCTGCGTCTGCCGGTCCCGGAGCAGGTGGGTGTCCCCCCCTTTGTACACAAGCTCCTGCCAGCCGCGGCCGCCCAGGGGGCGCGCGTTTTCTTGTTTGGTGCCACCGACGAGGTCGTTCACGCAACGGCCGCACGCTGCCAGGCCTGGTGGCCCACCCTGGAGATCGCCAGCGTGCGCAACGGATATTTCAGCCCGCAGGAAGAAGCCGGCGTGGTGGCACAAATCAATGCCAGTGGTGCGGACATCCTGTTGGTCGCTTTGCCTTCGCCGATGAAGGAGCTGTGGGTAACCCGCCAGAGCGCCGCCTTGCAGCCACCAGTCATTGTTGGCGTCGGAGGCCTGTTCGACGTCATGGCCGGCAAGGTCAAAGCAGCCCCCGAACCGATCCGCATGATTGGGTTGGAATGGGTATTCCGCATGCTGCAAGAGCCAGGCCGGCTGTGGAGACGGTATATGACCACGACGCCGTTGTATGTGTATCGCTTGTTGAGGCATTATGAGCCGCCTGGCGCTCAAGCGCGGGGCTGATAGCTTAAGACCGGTGAAGCGGGCTGGGTTGCATAACCAGTCGGCTTGAGCTTTGAGCCTGGCGCTTGAGCACCAGGCGACTGTGTATGAAAGGATTCGAACAAAACGATATGCGAGTTCTTGTAACCGGCGGCCTGGGCGCCGTGGGCAGCCCGTTGGTGCGCGAGCTGCGCCAGCGCGGCCACGAGGTGTGGTTGTGCGATCTACCTCATCACCACGACACTCGCTACCTGCGCGCCGACGTTGGTGAATACCGGCAGGTCGAGCGTGTTTTTGCCGCCCACAAATTTGATTATGTCTATCACCTGGCGGCTGAGTTTGGCCGCAACAACGGCGAAGACTATTACGAAAAGGTCTGGCAGACCAACGCGATCGGAACCAAGAACATTCTGCGTCTGCAGGAAATGCTCGGCTTCCGCTTGATCTTCTTTAGCAGCTCCGAAGTCTACGGTGACTATGACGGTCTGATGAGCGAGGACGTGCTCGACCGCTTTGCGCTGCGCCAGCTCAACGATTACGCCATCAGCAAATGGGTCAACGAGCAGCAGATCATGAATTCGGCCGACCGCTTTGGGACCGAAACAGTGCGCGTGCGTCTGTTCAACACCTACGGACCGGGCGAGTACTACTCACCTTACCGCAGCGTGATCTGCCTGTTCATCTACCGCGCCCTGCACGACCTGCCCTATACGGTCTACCTGAACCATCACCGCAGCTCCACCTACATCGACGATACGGTCCGCACGCTGGCGAACATCGTCGATCGTTTCCAGCCGGGCGCCATCTACAACATCGCCGGCGACGAGTACCACGACATCAAAGGCCTGTCCGACATGATCCTGCGCGTCACCGGCAAGGACGACCGGCTGGTGACCTACCTGGAATACGAAGCACACAATACGCGCGACAAACGCGCCGACACCACGCGGGCCGTTCAGGAGCTCGGTCACCGCGCCACTGTCTCGCTCGAAGAAGGTATTGAGCGCACGATCGCCTGGCAGAGGTCAGTCTATGGCCGCTGAGACGCAGATCGTGGTGGTGGGGACAGGCTACGTCGGGCTGCCCGCTGCCCTCATGTTGGCCCGTGCTGGTTGGCGCGTGGTGGGGGTCGACATCAACGAAAACATCGTGCGTGCCATCAACGAAGGGGTGCTGCACCTCAAAGAAGCCGACCTCCAGACCCTGCTCGACGATCCTGTCGTGCGCCAAAACCTGCGTGCACAGCACACCCCCTGTCCGGCCGACGTGTTTATCATCGCCGTGCCCACCCCGGTGCACCCACGCAAAAAGATTGCCGACCTGTCATTCGTCATCGATGCGGTCGAATCACTGCTGCCGCACCTGCGGGCCGGCAATCTGGTCATCATCGAATCAACGATTCCTCCGCTCACCTGCCGCGAGGTCGTCACGCCTCTGTTAGAGAAAACCGGTTTGCGTGTGGGACAGGATGTCTTTCTCGCCCACTGCCCCGAACGCATCCTGCCTGGTGACGTCTTCTACGAGATCATCCACAATGACCGTGTCATTGGCGCGGCCGATGCCACCAGTCGTGAGCTGGCGCGTACGGTTTACGCCTCGTTCGTCGAGGGCAACCTCTACCTGACCGGTGACGTCGCGGCCGAGCTGTGCAAGCTGCTGGAAAACACCTATCGCGACGTCAACATTGCCCTGGCCAACGAGTTTGCTGCGGTCGCCGAAGGCCTGGGCGTCGATCCCCTGGAAGTGATCGATCTGGCCAACAAACACCCGCGCGTCCACATCCTGCGCCCCGGCATCGGCGTCGGCGGTCACTGCATCCCGCTCGATCCCTGGTTTATCAAGGAGGTCGATCCGGCCAACTCGCGCCTGATCTTTACCGCCCGTCTGGTCAACGACGAGCAGCCGCATCGAATTGTGCAGCGTATCCGGCGGACCGTCGCCCACCTGCCCAATCCACGTCTGGTGGCCATCGGCATGACCTACAAACCGGATACCGAAGATACCCGTGAAAGCCCGGCCATCGAGGTCGTCGAGCTGCTGCGCGCCGATGGTTACACCGTCGCGCACTTCGATCCGCTCGTGCCTGGCCACGCCTACACCAGCCTGGTCGATGCCGCAATGGGGGCCGACTGCCTCATCTTTCTGGTTGAGCACAAGGTGGTCAAACAGGCTTACCGCGCCGAGGCTTCGGCCATCGAGGCGGCCATGCGCACCCCGCTGGTGCTGCGTTTCTACCAGGACGATTGACGAGACAGCCAACCATGTTACGTGTCCTATCGATCGTCGGCACCCGCCCGGAAGCCGTCAAGATGGCTCCGGTCATCCAAACCCTGGCCGCGCACCCCGGTATCACCTCGCTGGTGTGCGCCACAGCGCAACACCGCACAATGCTCGACCAGGTCCTGGCCATCTTTGGTATCGAGCCCGATATCGACCTGGACCTGATGCAGCCCAACCAGACACTGCCGGAGCTGACGGCCGCGGCCTTGCAGGGTGTCAGTGCGGCCCTGGCATCTCTCCGACCCGACGTAGTGCTGGCACAGGGTGATACGACGACGGTTCTGGTCGCGGCGCTGGCCAGTTTTTACGCCCAGGTTCCGATGGGCCACGTCGAAGCCGGGCTGCGCACGCGCGACCGCTACAGCCCTTTCCCCGAAGAAATGAACCGGCGGCTGGTTGGCAGCCTGGCCACCGTGCATTTTGCACCCACGCAGACGGCGGTGGATGCCCTGCTGGCCGAAGGCGTGGTCGCCAGTGATGTCTAGCTCACCGGCAACACCGTCGTGGATGCTCTGCGCGCCATCGTCCAGCAGCCCTACGATCCGCCACCAGCTCTGCGTGCCCTGCACGTCGCTGCACCGCACAAACGCACCATCCTGGTCACTGCGCACCGTCGCGAAAACTTTGGCGCGCCGTTCGAATCGCTCTGTGAGGGTTTGCTGCGGCTCACGCAGCGCAACCCAGACATCGAGCTTGTTTATCCGGTGCACCTCAACCCCAACGTGCGCGACCCGGTGTCGCGCATCCTGGCTGGCCAGCCGCGCATCCATCTACTTGAACCGGTAGCGTACCAGGATCTCGTCTATCTCCTCCAGCACTGCACGCTCGTGTTGACCGATTCAGGTGGCATCCAGGAAGAAGCCCCCGTGCTCGGTAAGCCGGTGCTGGTGCTGCGGCGTGAAACGGAACGACCGGAAGGAATCGCTGCCGGCACCGCCCGCCTGGTCGGCACCGACAGCGAGACCATCGTGCGTGAGACGGAGCGACTGCTGCACGATCCGCAGGCCTACCAGACGATGGCCCAGGCCGTCAGCCCGTATGGTGACGGCCATGCGGCGGCGCGTATCGTACAGGTGGTCTGGCAGCGCTACGGGTCTGGTGGCTCTGAGGAGGTCGTGACGCATGATCGGTGACACGCCAGCACTGCCTACGACACCGCTGGCACCGCGCCGCCCGGTGTACGACACCAGCAAACGGATCATGGACCTCGTGATCAGCCTGATGGCCCTGGTCATCCTGTCACCGGTTTTTCTGCTGATTGCCTGCGCGATCAAGCTCACCGCACCGGGCCCGGTCTTCTACCGCTGGCAGGTGGTGGGGCAGGGTGGCATCCCATTCACCGGTTACAAATTCCGCACGATGGTCGTCAATGCCGATGCGCTCAAGGCACAGCTGCTGGCTGCCAACGAGATGTCGGGACCGGTTTTCAAAATGAAACATGACCCGCGCATCACGCGGGTGGGTCGTGTCCTGCGCAAACTCAGCCTCGACGAGCTGCCGCAGCTGTGGAGCGTTTTGATCGGCGACATGAGCCTGGTAGGCCCGCGGCCCCCCCTACGCACTGAATATGTCCAGTTCGAGCCCTGGCAGCGCGGCAAACTGAGCGTCAAACCGGGCATGACCTGCCTGTGGCAGATCAGTGGACGCAACCGGGTCAGTAATTTCGACGATTGGGTCCGCCTGGACCTGGAATACATCCGGCGTCGCTCACTGGGTCTTGACCTGTGGATTCTGCTAAGCACCATACCGGCGGTACTGCTGAGCCGCGGTGCCTATTGAAAGCATGACGGCCGTGTAATGTGCCAACTACTGACGAATGTGCTAAAATGAAGCCGACGTCCATGGACGGGAGAGAACGCACTCTCTCGTTCTTTTTGCCTATAAGCCTATGAATTCCAACGGACCATACGACCGCATGCACCCGGCTGACCATCTGATACCGGAACAGGTTCATTACGAAGCCGTATATGCCGATGTCGAGTCACTCGGGCCACAAATCGATGGCGGCTGGAGTCAGCGGGAGTTGTATGCGTTCGATCTGCTGGACATCACGCCAGGGGCATGGATTCTGGAGCTGGGTTGCGGTGCCGGGCAGCATGCCATCGAGCTGGCAGCGCGTGGTGGCCAGATCATTGCCGTCGATGTGGCGCTGAACGGTCTGCGGCGTACCCGCGACCGAGCGCAGGCCGCGGGTGAACATGCGCACGTCGCGCCGGTCTTGATGGATGGACAGGCGCTGGGCTGCGCCACGAGCAGTATCGATCGTGTCTTTGGGGCCCAGGTGCTGCACCACGTCGACTGTACCGTCGTCGGCGCGGAAGTGGGCCGCGTGCTGAAGCCGGGTGGGCGCGCCGTCTTCATCGAAAACAGCGATCGAAACCCGGTGTTGATGTTTGCGCGACGCTATCTGGTCGGGCGTTGGGGCATCCGGCGTTACGGATCGGCGGCAGAGGCTCCGCTGCAGGATGCCGAGATCGAGGCGTTCTGCCGGGCGTCGGGCACGAACGTACGCGTTCATATGCCGCAGTTGTGTTTGACGGTGCTGCTGGCGCGGCACTGGCTGCGTCAGGGATGGGCCATGCGTTTTTTCCTGACCGTCGACCAGCTGCTTGATCGTTACGTACCGCCGCTGCGCCGGTGGAGTTTTTTGCAGGTTCTTGAATTCCAGAAAAACGATGGGACAGTCGTAGAATCATGAAAGTACTGGTCACAGGTGGCGCTGGTTTCATCGGTTCGCACACGGTCGACCTGCTGTTGGCCAAAGGTCACGCCGTGCGCATCTTGGACAGTCTGGCACCGCCGGTTCACGTCGATCAGCAGGTTCCGGAGTACGTACCCGCTGCGGCCGAGCTCATCATAGGTGATATCCGTAACCGCACGACCCTGGAACAAGCGCTGCACGGGGTCGATGCCGTCATTCACCTGGCGGCCTACCAGGATTACCTCCCTGACTTTGCTAAATTTTTCCATGTCAACACCGTCGGCACCGCCCTGTTGTACGAGTTGATCGTGGAAAAGCGCTTACCAATCCAGAAAGTGGTTGTCGCCTCTTCACAGGCGGTCTACGGTGAAGGAAAATACACCTGCACCGCACATGGTGACCAATACCCAGGTCCGCGGTCTGAAGCGCAGCTGCGTGCGGGTCAGTGGGACCCGTTGTGCCCCGTGTGCGGTGCACCGCTGGCCGTGGGCCACACGGACGAAACAGTCGTCAATCCGCACAATCAGTACGCCATGTCGAAATACACCCAGGAAATGATTGCGCTCAACCTGGGACGGCGTTACCAGATCCCATCGGTGGCTTTGCGTTTCAGCATCACACAGGGACCGCGGCAGTCGTACCGTAATGCCTACTCCGGCGTACTGCGCATCTTTGCCATGGCGCTGCTGCACGGTGATCGCCCCGTAGCCTACGAAGACGGTCACCAACTGCGAGACTATGTCTACGTCGGCGACGTGGCGCGTGCCATTCATCTAGTGCTGCACGATCCACGGGCTGACTATCGGGCCTTCAACGTGGGGGGTGCGCAGGCGGTGAGTGTGCTCGAGTACGCCGCGCTGGTGGCGCAGGCCACTCAGTCGTCACTGATCCCCATCGTGCCGGGCGAATACCGTTTTGGCGATACACGACACATCATCTCAGACATCAGCCAGCTGTGTGCATTGGGTTGGCAGCCTGAAGTGCCGCTGCCTGACATCGTTGCCCAATACGTAAACTGGGCCCAATCCCAGCCGTCATTTGCTAACTACTATGCAGAAGCCATACGTGTCATGAAACGACTTGGCACGGTACGATCAATCACGTGATTACGACAGCCAACCGACAGAATACGCGGTCAACTATGTTTGCCGAACCCAACGACCAGTCGATGCAGCGCACGCAGCAGCTCATGCTGCTGTGCAGCCGGCGTCGGCTGAACCCCGAGGAGATCGCGCAATCGCGTGCGTTGGTCGAATGTGGTATCTCCTGGTCCCAACTGTGGGATCAGGCCTGGCATAACGGTCTGGCTCCCCTGGTTTTTCATAACCTGCGCACCCTGGACATCACAGGACGTGTGCCCCAGGCCATCTGGCGGCAGTTCGAGGAAGACTATTACAACACGTTGAGCGGCAACGTGCTGCTGGAAGCCGAGATGGTACGCGTGACCGACCATTTGGCCCGGCACGGGATCGACCGCTTACTGCTGAAGGGGATGGTGTTGGGTGAGCTGCTCTATCCCGACCCAGCGCTGCGCCCCTCGTCGGACATCGACGTGATGGTGCGCCAGGAACAGCTCACCCAGGCGCAGGCCGTGCTGCACGGGTTGGGTTATACACTGCAACCCGGTCGCCAGCTTGATTTTCAGCTGGCCCGCAGCTACGACATCCCGTACGTGCGTGCGACGGCGGATGGCCAGGCGGTACTCCTGGAGCTGCACTGGCACCTGGCCGAACCAGGGCTGTTCAATCTCGACGTCGGCACCTTGTGGGCACGTGCGTGGCACCTGGAGGTCAACGGCCATGTCCTGCCCACGCTGTCGCTGGAGGACCTGCTGCTGCACCTGACCATTCACATCCGCAAGCACCGTTACGTCGGGTTGCGCTGGCTGGTGGATGTCAGCGAACTGCTCCGTGGCTATGGCGAGCAACTCGACTGGGGTTATCTCACACGTACGGCGCAGCAGGCCGGCGCCGGCACGCTCTTTTACGTGACGCTGCACCTCAGCCAGGAGCTCATGGGTGTTACGGTGCCGGCACACGTCATGCATGCTTTGCGACCGGGAAGGCTGCGGCGCTGGCTGCTGCGCCCCTTTACGGATGCCCAGATGCCCATGCGCGCCATCCGCGAGGGCAGCGCTGAATGGAGCTGGCTGGGCCTGGGCCAACTGCTGATGCTGGACAACATCCGGTCGATTGGGCTGGACGTGGGGCGACGTTTCGCACCCCCAACGGCCATTTTTACCGAACAGCCACCAGCTGACGGCTGGTGGGCGGATCTGCGGTTTCATGTGCACCGGCTGGCGACCATCGGGCTGCGCGTACTGCGCATGGCCTGGCGCCGCATCACCGCCGGGGCCGGTCGTCTTTCATAGGCAGCCCTCGCGGCGCTTCGTTATGGCGGCCGCACGAAACAGAACAATCGTATGCTTATTGCGCGTGCTCCAGTCCGTATCAGTCTGGCCGGTGGCGGCACCGACCTTCCAGCCTATTATCTGCGTTATGGTGGTGTCGTCATCAACACGACCATCAACCGCTATTTCTACGTCATTCTCAACGTGAACGATGACGATTCGCTGCAGATCACTTCGTCGGACTACCAGACTTTCTACCGGCACGTGCCCGACCAGGAGCTGCTCAGCGAGGGCACACTGTCTCTGCCACGGGCCATCCTGCATCACTACGGCGTACACAGCGGTCTGTCGATGTTTCTGGCCTCGGAGATTCCGCCGGGCACCGGCCTGGGTTCATCCAGCGCCGTCGCCGTTGCCCTGGTCAAAGCGGTCAGTACTGCCTGCGGGTGGACGCTCAACAAGGCCGAAGTGGCGGCCGAGGCCTGTTACATCGAGCTCGAAAAGCTGGGCATGCCCATTGGCAAACAGGACCAGTACGCGTCGGCCTTTGGCGGGCTGAACCTCTTCGAGTTTAGTGCGGAGGGTGTCACGGTCGAGCCGCTCTCATTGGATACTGGAACCTGGCAGACCCTGCAGCGTAACCTGCTGCTGTTTTTCACTGGCAGTGCCCGCCACTCCACCGAAATTCTGAGCAAACAGAGCCGCTCCAGTGCCCAGGAAGACCCGCAGGTCCTCGCGGCACTGCACAACGTCAAGACGATGACCACCCAGGTCAAAGCATGTCTGGTCAAAGGCGATCTGGATGGGTTTGGCGAGCTCTTGCACCACAACTGGCAGGAAAAGAAACGTTTTGCGCCTGGCATCTCGACCGCACGCATCGATGAGAGCTACCAGGTGGCGTGCCAGCACGGGGCATTGGGCGGCAAGATCACCGGAGCCGGTGGCGGTGGTTTTCTCATGTTGTATTGCCACGAAGCGTACCAGGACCGCGTAACCAGTGAATTGAGCCGGTTAGGTTTGCAGCGGATGGATTTCCGTTTCGACCAGACAGGTGCCCAGGTGCTCATGAACAGCGGCCTGCGTCTCAATTCGCTTGCGGCGCACCTGGATCACCGCCGGCTGCATCACCGGGAGTAGAGCATGTCGCGCCGGGAACAGGTATTCCTCATCGCCACGATGATCGTCCTCGATGCCGTTATGTTGGCCGCGGCCTTCATGAGTGCGTTTTACGTGCGCGTTGAGAGCGGCTGGCTGCCACCGCGCCCTTTCAGCCCGGTCGAAGAATACATGAGCACCAGCCTCACGGTCATCCCACTCTGGCTGGTGATCTTCGGCTTGAACCGTCTGTACGACCAACGGCTGCTGCACGAAGGTATTCGTATCTATTACCACGTTATCACCGGGTGCACCTACGGCGTGCTCGCGCTGGTGTTGACGTTTGTCGCCACCAGCCAGGGGAACCCGGTGCCGGCGCGCGGCTGGCTGGTACTGGTGTGGCTCTTTTCGATCTTGTACGTGTCTCTCGTACGCTTTGTGCTGCGACGTTTCCTGGTTGTGGTGCGCGGTCGCGGGCGTTTTGTCACGCGTGTGATTATCGTTGGCGCCAATGCGCACGGCCAGGCGCTGGCCAACCAGTTTCGCACCACACCCGGCGCGAGTGTCGATGTGGTTGGTTTCGTGGACGATTTTCTGCCCCTCGGTGCACGCGTCGGCGACCTCAGAGTGTTGGGTGCACCCGCGGCCCTGCACGATCTGGCCCAGCGTTACAGCGCCAAAGAGGTCATTCTCGTCTCCACTGCCGTCGCCTGGGAAACCTTCCAGAACCTCATGCAGCAGTCCACCGCACCCAACGGCTACGAGATTTTGCTCTCTCCCGGCTACTACGAGATTCTGACCACCGGTGTTCAGGTCAGTTATCGTGACTTCGTACCTCTCCTGCGCGTCAACAAAATGCGCATCACCGGCGCCGATGCGCTGCTCAAAACCATTCTCGACTACGGCCTGGGCACGGCCGCGGCGATCATTCTGGCCCCTGTCGTTGCGCTTCTGGCGGTCCTGGTGCGTCTCAATTCGTCTGGCCCCATCCTGGACCGTTACCTGGTGTGGGGGGTGCGCGGCGGCTCGTTCTACACCTATAAGTTCCGCACCCAT
>JAYRNS010000856.1:0-3413 GCA_041912075.1 Anaerolineae bacterium | reverse complement strand
TGTTTGTGGTGTCGATGCAGGCCGTCTCCGGCGCCGGTTATCCAGGCGTCTCGGCGCTCGACATCACCGACAACGTGATTCCCTACATTTCCAACGAAGAAGACAAGGTAGAGACCGAGCCGTGCAAGATGCTCGGCACCTTCCAGGGCGATCACATCGCCGAGATCGACCTGCGGATCAGTGCCCAGTGCAACCGCGTGCAGACGCGCGATGCACACCTGGAATGCGTCTCGGTCGAGCTTGGACGGCCAGCCAGTGCAGCCGACGTTCAGGCCGCCTGGGAACGATTCGAAGGTCTGCCACAGCGTCTGGCACTGCCTTCGGCACCGAGCCGTTTTATTGAGGTGCGTCCGGAGGCCGACCGCCCGCAGCCGCGGCGTGACCGTCACGCCGGCCATGGCATGACCACATCGGTGGGTCGTCTGCGGGTGTGCGAGCTGCTGGACTACAAGTTTGTTCTCCTCGGTCACAACACCATTCGTGGGGCGGCCGGTGGATCGGTGCTCAACGCCGAGCTGATGGTGGCTCAGGGCTATTTTGGCCCGCGCGCCGTGGCAGCATCGACACAGGCGGCATTGTCCGCCAGTCAGCTCGCCTTGTGGCCCGGTGCGTGACCGGACCCGCAGATTGGAGACAGCGGATGCAATTGTTTGGGACTTTAACGTTGGCGGACATTGCCGGTAATCTGGTCGTGTACCGCAACCTGAATGCGCAAGACCGCCGCATACCCCCGCTCCGTACCGCCTGGCAGGACATGGACCTGCCCTCGCGACGTATTCCACGCAAACATGAGCTGGACTATGCCCGCGCGGCCACCTGGATTCTGCAGCGCGCCCGGGCACTCAACGATCCGCGCGGCAGCGTCGAAGAGCTGCTCTTCCTGGGCGATACAGCGCTGGCTGATGGGAATGCCTTCCGCAATATCGCCAACATCGGTTGCTGGCGCGGGTGGGCGTTCATTGGCGCCGGTACCGACGAAAAGAAATCCGGTCCGACCACTTACCGGCGTGAAGCCGACAACGTCACCGTGGCGGGTCGCTGGAACGCCCTCGCCCAATGGGCCGGCGAGATCCTGGAGCAAGGTGCGGTGCTCGACCAGCGCACGGCCGTCGTCATCGACATGGACAAGACTTTTATCGGCGCACGCGGCCGCAACAGTCACGTGATCGATGAGGCACGTCTGGCTGGTCTGCGGACCACCATGAACGAGCTCCTGGGTTCGCATTTCAACCAGGATGCCTTCGAAGAGGTTTATTTCGAGCTCAACCAGCCCCGCTATCACGCGTTCACCGCCGACAACCAGGACTACCTGGCCTACGTGTGCCTGATCGTGAGCTCGGGTACGATCTCGCGTGAGGCTTTGGAGGAATGCCTGATCGACGACCAGGGCATGACGTTCCCGCAGTTTGTGCGTTGGGCGGATATGCGTCTGGCCGCGACCAACCAACCCGTCCTGGCCGATATTCATTACAGCTTCTACAAGCTGATGGAAAGCGACGATCCGACGCCGTTCAAGACCTTCCGCCGGCGGGAGTACCTGGCGACCCTGGCCCGCATGAACAATGTGGCGGACGATGCGCCGTTGGCCGACCACCTGGCGGACGAGATCTGTATCACCAATGAGGTGGTGGAAATCAGCCGCTGGCTGCAAGCCCGCGGTGCGGTGGTTGTGGTACTGTCCGACAAACCAGACGAAGCGTCGCTGCCCGAACCAGACCAGGAACGGGCCGGCTACGTGCCGCTGCACCACGCGCCGACGCACGTGGTGGGTGAGTCGATTGCGGGTGAGCTGCCGGCGTGAAAACGTCATCTGAACCATGCCTGTGATACGCCCATTTCGCGCCTGGCGTTATGCGCCGGATGCCGGTGATCTGGCCGATTTGCTGGTGCCGCCCTACGACGTCATCAGCCCGGCTGGCCAGGATGCCTTCTATGCGCGCCATCCGCACAACCTGATCCGTTTGGAACTGGGGCGCGAAACAGCACATGACGATGCGCATGGGAACCGTTATACCCGCGCCGCCGCCAGCCTGGCCGACTGGCGCGCCCGCAGGGTCATCCGCCGTGACCGGCAGGCGTCGTTTTACGTGGTCCAGCAGTCATTTGTACCGCCCGGCACGTCAGAGACGTTGACGCGCACGGGTCTGCTGGGCAGTCTGCGGCTGGCACCGTGGGGTGAGGGCATTCGCCCGCACGAACGGACCTTTCCTGGCGCCAAGGCCGACCGCCTGGCCCTGTTGGAGCATACGCGGCTCGAAACTGGAGCGATCTTCACCTTCTGCCGGGATGGTGCGCACGTTCTCGGGCAAGCACTACTGGCGGTCACTGCCTCACCGCCCACAGCTGCGTTTAGTGACGATGACGGCACCCTGCATCGTCTCTGGTGCCTGGATGACCCCGGCCAGCTCACTTTGCTGCGCGAATCCCTCGCTGACGAAATGCTCTATGTCGCTGATGGGCATCACCGTTACGAAACGGCCTTGAATTATCAGCGGCAGGTGGGCAGCGGCGGCGGTAGTGAACCTTGGGACTACGTCCTGGTGTACGTGACGCCGCAGGACGATCCAGGTCTCCGTATCCTGGCCGCCCACCGCTGCTTGCACGACGTCCCCGGTCTGACCGCAGACAGCATCTTGGCGGCGCTTCGGCGCAACTTCGAGATCGAACGCCTGACTGAGGTTCAAACCCTGCAGGCACAACTGGCGCAGGCTGCGCCCGGGGCAGGATGGTTTGGTCTGCTGCTGCCGGGCCAGGCCGGTGGTTGGCTGCTGCGGCCACGACCGGCGCTTACCTTATTGGGCAGCCTGCCGGCTGTATTGACGGACCTGGATGTGGTCAAACTTCAGGAGTGGGCGCTGCATCCCCTGCTGTCGGCCGTCACGCATGACCTGGCCGACAAACGTTTTGTGGCGTACGATCCTGACGTCGAGAAGGTCAGTGAGACCCTGGCCGCGGGGGCTTACCAGGCCGCTTTGCTGCTGAACCCAACCACCCTCGACCAGCTGCGTGGCGTGGCGGACGCGGGGGTGGTGATGCCGCAAAAGGCCACCTACTTCTATCCTAAGCTGATCTCTGGTATCGTCATGTATGATGTGGCCACGTTCTGACCTGTGCCACATCGCAGTTGGCCGTGATGGGCGTCATTTATAAGTTGCTGTATCAATTGAATCACCATCACGTCGGCGGTTGGCCGCTCGATCGATGGCTGATTGTTGGACTGGTTGGGTTGGGTGTCGTGGCTGCCGTGGGCCGCCTGCCGGGGGAACCCTGGCTCCTGGTTGTTGTCGTACTGGTCCTGGTGGTAGGTTTGCTTCTGCGGCGTCTTGCGCAGCGCCACGACTACGTGCATTTTGTGCCAGACGAACCGGCAGTGGGTGACCCGGTGATGCCGCTGGCTGCGTTGGAGCATGTGC
>JAYRNS010000855.1:0-1733 GCA_041912075.1 Anaerolineae bacterium | reverse complement strand
TTCTTGTATCACGGCTTGCGCCGGTTTGTCAAGTTGCTGCGTCGCGAGGCAGCAGTTTCCCAATGCAGGCGGCTTTCTTGACCGCAAGGCGCACATAGGGCACACAGAATGACTTTTTTGGCCGCTTGTGTGCTGCTTCTCTGCCTTCGATGTGCGCTTTGTGGTTGAGGCTGCATCGCATTTGGAATTGCTGGTGCTATTGCACGGCAGGAAGATTTCCTAGCCGGGTATGGTATAATGTGCACAACAAACATCGCCACCAGACCCAGGGAATCCGCCGACGATGCCATCACCGCCCACTAACCCAACTACCGGCTACCTCTTCCTTTCCTACAGCCGCGCCGACCAGGATTACGTCCGCCGGCTGGCGGCTGACCTGGACGCGCACGGCTTTGCCGTCTGGTTCGACGACCAGATCGACCTGGGCGAACGCTGGTGGCGCACCATCGTGCAGGCGATCAGCGGCTGTGCTGCAATGGTGGTCGTGATGTCGCCCGATGCGGAGGCTTCCGACTGGGTGGAGAGGGAGATCCTGCTGGCTCGCCAGGAGCAGAAGGCGATTCTGCCGCTGCGGCTGCGGGGTCGCGGACTGTCCCTGCTCATCGACCAGCAGTACGTCGACGTCAGCGGCGGGCAGATGCCGCCGGAGACGTTCTATGCCCGGCTGCGGCAGGACGTCGGGCGCGCGGCGAGCGGGCCGCCGGCCGCACCACCGCCTGTCAGCCAACCGGTGACCCCCGCACCCGCACCCGATCTCCCGCCGCCCGCGGTGCCCGTCCTCAACGTGTCTCAAAAGATGGCACTGGTCAGGGCGCTGCTCGACTGCGAAGCCATGGCCGACCGTCAGTCACGTGCCACCATCGTCGCCGACCTGCCGCCCGGTATCCGCTTCAACATCCAGCGCAGCGACCGTGACCGCGAGGACGTCAGCCGCATCGTAACCGCCGCGCTCAATTATCCGGACGGGCTGGCGCGCCTGCTGGAGATCGTGCTTTTCTTCGAAGAGGACTCGTACGGCATGCGTGCCGTCAATCAGCTGCTGGTGGCGTGGGGGATGGAGACCCTGTCGGCTCATCCAGCTACATCCGGTTCCGGGGCAGCACCGACCACTACCCCGCCATCCGCCACCACGCCAAAAGCGCCACCCCCAGGCGAGGCGCCCGTGGTCGTGGTGACACCACCGCCCGCAGCTGCGTGGCGCCCACCTACCACACCGATTGCCTTCGATTGGGTGGAAATCCCGGCCGGCGAGTTCATTATGGGCAGTGATCCCAAGCAGGACTCTCTGGCCTACGACAATGAACAGCCGCAGCACCGCGAGAACGTGGCGACCTTCTGGATCGCACGCGTACCAGTGACAGTGGCGCAGTTTGCCGCGTTTGTAGAGGCGACGGGGTACCAGACCACGGCCGAAAAGGAAGGATCCAGTCGAGCATTTACCGGATCAAAATGGGAGGATGTCAAGGGTGCCAGCTGGCGTGCGCCACGTGGTCCAAAGAGCGATGTCACCAACAAACAAAACCATCCCGTAACATGTATTTCCTGGCTGGACGCAACCGCTTTCTGCCGTTGGGCAAGGGTGCGCTTGCCCAACGAGGCCGAATGGGAAAAGGCGGCGCGCGGTACCGACGGGCGGCGATATCCCTGGGGGCAGATGCAACCCTTCGTCGACATTGCGAATTACAATCGCGGCGTATGGGTGAGCGAGTCGGTGACGCTCACCTCAGTGAGTG
>JAYRNS010000854.1:0-1726 GCA_041912075.1 Anaerolineae bacterium | reverse complement strand
GGCACAGACCAGCTTCTCGTTGATGACCAGACCAGGCGTAAAGAGCAAGCCGTAACGCGCAAATGCGGCACGGTCAGTGATTTTATCGACGTGTGCCTCCATGCCCATCTGGGTGACGGCGGACCGGGCGACGGCTTCGACCTTCTGGCAATTGCTGCAGCCAGGGCCAAGAACTTTGATGTCGATATTCATGAAAGTTGTCTCCTGAAATTATTGGTGTAACACAATGATCTTTGGCTCAACCACGATCTCGCTTTTGACCGAGTTGGCAACCAGGCTGTATTTCTGGGCCGACACCAGGGCGCGGCGGACACGTTTTTCCGTCGCATTGGCGTCGCCATCGGCGTCGACACGTACGGTAATCTCCGGCCAGAAATGCAGGTGGGTGAAGATTTCGGTGCGATCGATTTCGATACGTTTTGTGCCGTCGGTGCGGCAGGTATAGCTGACCAGGTCAATCTTGAAACGCTCGACGGCCCACAGGAACATCATCATGACACAGGTGTTGGCTGCGGCGACGAAAGCGTCCTCGGGGGTCAACACCCCTTGGTGGCCATAGGCGTCGGGCGGTGCCGAAAACATCATCTGCGGGCCGTTGCCCATAACGATGTGGCCCCAGTGGTCGCCCTTCCAGACCACGGATGTGGTGTAGGTGGCGGTATTAGCCATGGTTTGATGCCTTCCCGGCACAGTAACTCTGCCAGGCCTGGACAACCGCCTGCTCGAAGAGAGATTCTTCGCCGGCGGGGATTGGATTGTACATCTTCACGGTCTCCAGGAGCTGGGCCGGCGGAGATGCGGGTGCCCCGCTGGTTGCAGCCTGATCGTCGATGTGGGCACGCAGGCCTTGCCCGTAAGCCATATCGAAGATCGCATCCAGCGCCATCAACTGCACCGATTGGCCATTCACCTGGACGTTGGTTACGGGGATGCCGGTGCCACAGGCACAGCCAGCACCATTGGCTGGCGGTTTGACCGCGGCCTCCGCTTCGAGCATCACACCCTTCGACCGACTCCAACGCACCGACATCAGGTGGTCTACCTCGGCAGCGATGGCATCGGCCAGGGCGTCCACCAGCGGCGCGGCTTCGCTGGCCAGGCGGCGCATACCCTTCGGTCGCGGCAGACCTTGGGCGGTTATGATATCATCCACCAACAGGCTGGCGGCTGGCGTGTTGCTATACAGCTCGGTGGCGCGAGCCGCGCACCGCTTGTCGCAGCCATCGACGGCGATGGTAGGATAGAACCTGGCAAAGGCCCGGTCACCCTCGCCGCCGGCCAGAAATAACGGCAGGCAAATGGTGACGGTATCGGCCGGACGCAGCTCTTCCAGCACCTTCAGCGCGGCCAGGCGGGTTACCGTGCCCTCGGGCAGCTCCTCGCCGGAGCAGGCCACGATACCGACTTTGCGCTGCGGCAGGTTAACCATCGGTTCCTCCTTCGGCACTCAGCTCACCAACAACCTGGGCCACTTCCTGCGCCAGGGCCTGTGCCAGGGCCATGCCGCCCTCGTTCAGCTCAGCAATGCCTTGCGGCTTGAACTGCTTGTGGCGGCGGTAGCAGTCCAGCACCGTGAATTCGCGTGCCACCTGACCACCGGCCTGACCGACGTTGATCGTCGCGCAGGCCAGCTTGCAGCCATCGAGCGTAATCACCTGTGCATCACGCACCGCTTCCCGTGCCTGTTCATCGCCCAGCACCAGCAGCGAGAGCGGCACGATGTGGG
>JAYRNS010000853.1:0-5582 GCA_041912075.1 Anaerolineae bacterium | reverse complement strand
AGCTTGCGCTTTGGAGTGCGCAAGCCAAGCTTGCACTTCGGAGTGCGCAAGCCAAGCTTGCGCTTTGGAGTGCCCAAGCAGGTGCGATCCCTGCCAGCCGGAAACGAAGGCGAGCACATTCAAGCGATCGCACCGGGCTTGCGCTGTGACCTCACCACACGAAGCCACCGGGCCAAAAGCGGCAGCCACGCTGCCGCACTCCAAATTAGCCGGCGATTCGCGCATTCGCGCCCAATTCGTGGACGGCCATTCATGCCGCACTCCAAATGGCGATTTTTGACACGCCCGCGGCTGTCGTGTAGAATCCCTCGTGTACGCCCTCGTAGCTCAATGGACAGAGCGCCTGGCTTCGAACCAGTAGGTTGGGGGTTCGAGTCCCTCCGGGGGTACCATACACCGGACGTTGGAGCGTTATTCGTTCCAACGTTTTGTTTTTTGAGATTGAACCGGCAAGTATTCATGCCCACCGACGATCTGCAAGCCCTCAGCGAACGTGAAATCGATATTCTGAAACTGCTCGCGACCGGTGCCTCGAACCAGGAGATTGCCCGCGCCCTGGTTATCAGCCCTAACACGGTCAAGGTCCATCTGCGCAACATCTACGAAAAGCTGAACGTGCAGAGCCGCACGGAGGCCACCCTGGTCGCCATCCGTGCCGGGTTGGTGACGGTTGACACGCCACCGGCGCCAGCACCACCCAGTGAGGATCTCCCCGGTGTCACTGCGCCCGTTGTGACCGCGCCGCCGCTGGTTGCACCGCGACCTGATCTGGTGCCACCGCCGCCGATTGCGCGTTGGCAGCGTGTTTTCCTGCTGGCGATGATGGGGTTGGCTCTGCTGGCGCTGCTGTTGCCCTGGCTGGAGGCCGTAGCCGGCCAGCCAGCCGCGCGCCAGGTCGACCTGGTGAGTGACGCCCGGGCGCCTGTTGCCAATCTGCCAGTCCGTCAAGAAACGCAGCGCTGGCAGACGCGCGCCTCGCTGCCGGGACCGCGCAGCCGTCTGGCCCTGGTCAGCTTCCGCAACCGGCTCTATGCCATCGGTGGTGAAACACCAACCGGTGTCACCGCTTCAGTCGACGCCTACGTCCCGGAGCGCAACGAGTGGCAGCCACGCAGCAATCTGCCCAGACCCCTGGCCAATGTCCAGGCCGCTGTGCTCAAGAACCTGGTCTACGTGCCCGGCGGGACCCTGGCTGATGGTCGGATTACCAATGGCGTCGTGCGCTACGATGCGATTGCCGATGCGTGGGGCGAAGGCGCGCCGCTTCCCACACCGCGGGCCGGTTACGCCCTGGTGAGCACGGGGGAAAACCTGTACCTCATCGGAGGATTCGATGGCAGCGGGGTTGTAAACAGTGTACTCGTGTTCGACCCGGCCACTGGTACCTGGCACGATGGGCCGGCGCTGCCGGCAGCGCGCGCCTTTGCCGGCGCGGCGGTGCTCAACAACCGCATCTACGTGGCGGGCGGCTTCGACGGCACAAGGCCCACGAATTCGTTGTTCGTGCTGGATATCGACGCCGCCGAGCCAACCTGGACGACCGCCGCACCGATGCAATCCGCGCGCAGTGGATTGGGGCTGGGCACCGAAGGCAGTGCGTTGTACGCGTTTGGCGGCGGTTGGGACCAGGCGCTCGATTTCCACGAGCGCTACGACCCCTTTAGCAATACCTGGTCGACGGTGGCATCACCCTTCCGTGGCACCTGGCGTCACCTGGGGGTGGCCGCCCTGGGGCCGATGCTGCACCTGGCCGGCGGCTGGAACGGCGACTACAGCGCCGCACACGAGCAGTACCAGGCCGGGTTCCGCACATTCATGCCAGCAGCACCCAATTGATTTTGGATTTTGGATTTTAGATTTTGGATTGACCACCGCAGCCAATCCAAAATCAAATCCAAAATCTAAAATCCGGGCGCGGCCAGGATGCGGATTTTCTCCCCAGTTTCGCGCCAGGAGATTTCGGAAAGACCCAGTTTTAGGCGCAGCCGTTCGGGTGGCATGCCGGTGCGGTAATCGCGCACGGCGGCGGTCCAGCGCAGAGACTCGAATGATACCGGCTTGCTGATCGCGGCCGTGCGCCCGGCGTCGGCCAGGACGTACTCCAGGTTGCGCGAGGTGCACTCGAAGAGGAATTCTTTAGGCTGGTATTCGCGCAGGTACTGTTTGAGTGCCGGCCCAAGTTTGGGACTGAGGCCGAGCTTGCGCTCCTTGTGGTGCATACGCGGATCGTCGTGCCGGATGTAGACGGCGGGGCCGGTGGGATCGTTGAGATCCAGGTCGTCCAGCTTGACGTGCATGCACTCCCCTTTTTTCATTGCCGTCTGCATGAGCAGGTTGATCAGAACGTACGGGCGCGCATCCGGTTTCGCGCGGTCCCACAGCAGGTCCTGACTGGTCTGCACCAGCCGTGCCACCTCGTCGTCGAAGAGGATGACCGGCAGCGGTGTGGTCACCGGCTGGTGTACGATGGCTGCCGCCGGGTCATGGTCGAGAATCTCGCTGGCCGCCAGCCAGGCAAAGAAGACCTTCAGTGTAGTCAGGCGGCGGGCGTAGGACTTCGGGCTGCACGGCACGTCGCGCTCGAACTGCAGCCAGTCGAGGAAGTGCTGCAGGTCCTGCGTGCCGATCGACTTCAGCGCCCGGTTGGCGCCCAGGTACTTGCCGGCCAGCCGCAGGTCACTCTGGAACGATTTGATGGTGTTGTCGGAAAAACCCTGGCGCAGCATGAAGGGTTGGAACGCCCCGATGGCCGCCGCCAACGAGGAGTGTGCCGTCAGCTCCGGGATCTGGATCGACGGTCGCGCGGGGGTCTGTTCAGGGATGGAATCGAACAGACTGGGCTGGGTCGCCGTAGCTGGTATGTCAGTCATAACCCACTCCATGTGCTTTGCGCTTCGTGTAGTTATTAATCAAGCACATTTTAGCAGGTTATGTCAGGTTTGTCAACCACTCCTGGTGCAATATCTTGGCAAAACCACGGAGGTTAGTCTTTGGCGGGCCCTTGTTGTCCTTGGTACCACTTCCAGTATTCTTGCCGGCCTTCGTAGCGGTCGACGTACTCGATCTCTTGCGGATCGAATCCCCAGTCGATCATCTGCGCCATGACGTCTGTTTCATCATAATCGTAATCTTGCGCTCGGATGATGCCATCCTCGGCCATATCTGGCGGCGCCACGTCTGATTCCTTGAACCGCCCGGTGCTGCTGGATAAGTATTCTCCGCTGCGCGCCTGGTAGATGTGCATGTACTCCTCAAGATGCATAAGCAGCGCGGCCTGTACCGTCGTTGCATCTTTACTTTGTATCCACTTCCAGTCGGATGGGAAGCAGATTTTGATCCGGTCCTGCTCTGCGAATGCCATGTTACTTTCTGCAATGCTGACTGCCTGTGCTGGTGTGGCAGCCCCTTTGACGGCCTCCTTTTTGACGTCGATGTGGGTGATGGCGGTCGGCGCAGCCAGCCCCTGGTGGTTGACGAGCATGGCAAAGGCGTCGTTGAACTCCTTGCGGCTGATGTGCTGCGCAACGGTCTCTATCCAATTCTTCAATGCTACAACCCGCGCCGTTTGTCCCTCTGGTTGTAACTGTCGATTGCCCGCCACGCGCAGGGCACGTAACCGGCGCTTTTCTTCGACATCGACGGCATGGGTCAAATTGGCCAGTGCCGTTTGGTATTTTGTCGCTTTCACCGCACTCAGCGCGGCAATCCGCACGCGGATCGTGTCCAATGCCTGCTGCGTGCGTGCCACATTGTAGTGGCGCACCGCGTGGATGATGGGCATCAGCGAACTCTGTTTGACCCGGTTGAACGTCGGGTTCACGGCTTGGGCATCGGTGATGATCTGGTTGTCGTCCACATTCCGCTGCAGCACCAGGCTACTGTGCCATTGCACAGGTGCATCGACTGGTTCGCCAGGTGTATGCACGGCAATGTTGGCAAAATCGTGATTCCGTCGCGGGGCGCTGGCCAGACGTTGCGACCAGTAATCATTCAGGTTATTCTGGTCGAAAGCCTCACGCTTCGTCTTTTCCTGCGCTGGAGGACCATGTGAATTGTGCTGCCGCTGAGCTGTGGCAGGCAGCAGCGCTCGTGAAGCGCCTGTGACATGGGTTGGATGGTTCAGGGAGGGTGATTTTTTGGCTTTTTGATACATCATCAGGATACCTCGCCTGGCAGCCTGCCGGAGAAATGGCGTGACCAGCTGATTCGATTCGTTTGGCGGCAAACGATCGCACCAGCTCGCCTGTGGCTCAAATCGTCAGTTGGTCGATATCAGCCATATACGGCGCGTACGTGTGTGACTGCTTGACGAACGCGCGTTCATCGTTGGTGAGTTTGCGCCACGATGCGTTGAGCTGGTCCATCGTCGATGCCGGATCCTTGAGCCACTCGTAGAACTCGTCGACCCGCACCGAGTTGAATTTGTTCGCACCTTCGATGTCGGGGTCCTTATAGGCAACGATCGCGGTCCGGAACGAGTCGACATCACTGAGAAGGTTCGGGTCAGCCTGTGGGTTCACGTAGTTGCCCTTCGCCAGGGGCTGGTACTGAGCATGAACCGAGTTCTCGGCTGCGTCTGCGTTCCAGTCGCTGACATTGCTGAAGTCCCAGGCCAGCTTGGTATGCGAGTAGCCATCGTAGATTTTCTGGAAGATTTCGTATTGGCGTGCCGTCCAGTCGTAACCGTAGGCCTGCACGATGTCTGTACTGCTGGTGTTGTCGAACGTGCCCTCGTACCAGTGCGCGCGATATTCGGTTTTGTAGCGGGCCAGGCACACCTGCGCGAAATCCTGGCTCTGCCACGCTTTGACGACGTCGGCAGACTTGTCGGCGACATGCTGCACCTCGTGCACGAGCGTACGCTTCACGTGCTCATCCGAGAAGCGGTCCGAGCCATAAAAGATAATCCGGTCGTCCATGGCGCCCGCCTCTGTCCCCTTTGTCTCTCCGAGCGACAGGTTCGTGACGTCATTCAGGTTGTCAGGATAGGTGTGGTCCGTCACCGTGAGCACGTCCGAGCCGGCCAGATTCTCGTCGGGAAAATACCAGCCGACCGAACCTCCACCCCCAGGCCGCTGCGCCGTATCGTGGGCCAGCGTGACAGAGTGCACCGTGATCCCACCTCGACCATTTTGGATCCACTCACACGTGTTCTTCCAGCGGGTGCTCCACGCGTCAGTTGGCACACTGGTCGCGCCCTCGGCGATGAGCTGCCGGAAACGCTGCTGCTCGGCACGGTTCTTGGCGAGTGCATCGGCCTTGCTGGCGTCCGCCACGACCCCCTGGCCCATTGCGGAATGACCACCCGCAGCAGCCAACATTACGAGAGCCGAGCCCAGAATCGTCTCGGCTATTTCAACCTCACCGTTGTCCCACGAGTCGATGGCCTCCTGCAGGGCTTTCTGGCACGCCGGGTCGTCGGGTGATAGGCCCATCTTGTTGCACTCGGACTCGTAGTAGCGCTGCAGACGGGTAAGTTCGGCGGGTTCAGTGATCTTGCGCTGTACCGTCAATGCCGTGCCACTCCGAGTGATCGACTGTGTCTGCAAGAGGGGCACGGGTGGTGAGGGTGCGCCCGGTGT
>JAYRNS010000852.1:0-2683 GCA_041912075.1 Anaerolineae bacterium | reverse complement strand
CTTCGGTCGCCAGTGTCAGGTCGAATTCCATCTCGCTTTCAGCCGCCCGGGTGAGCAGCATGAAACGCACGGCGTCGGCCCCCACCTCGTCGATGACTTCGGCCAGGGTAACAATGTCGCCGGCGCGTTTGGACAACTTGACCTCCTCGCCGCCGCGTTTCAGCTTGACCAACGCATACAGCGCAATGCTCAGCCGTTTGGGATCGAGACCCATGGCCTGCATGACGGCGTGCATGCGCGACACGTGGCCCTGGTGATCGATGGCCCACACGTCGACCACCCGTGGGAAGCCGCGGCGCACGAACTTGTCGTAGTGGTAGGCCATGTCGGACGCGAGGTAGGTTGGCTCACCGCTGCGGCGGATGACGACCTCGTCCTTCTCGTTACCAGGAAACTGACTGGCAGCAAACCAGACAGCACCGTCGCGTTCATAAATGAGACCTTTGTCTGCGAAGGTCTGGTACACCATGGCAAATGTGCCGTCGTCGTAGAGCGACTGTTCGGAGAACCAGTGGTCGAAGTGCACGTTCAACCGCGCCAGATCCGCCTTGACCGATTCGAGGACCATGTCCAGGGCGAGGCGGGTGAGCTTCGAGATCGCCTCCGCGCGCGGCATCTCCAGATAGGTCCGGCCGTAACGGTTGGCCAGGTCGCGACCCCAATCGATGAGGTAGCTCCCCTGGTAACCGCCCTCCGGCACGTCCATGGGTTCCCCCAATGCCTGGGCATAACGCGCCAGCAGGGACGCGCCAAAATTGCGTATCTGGCTGCCCGCGTCATTGATGTAGAACTCGCGCTGTACGGCGTAACCGGCTGCCTGCAGGACGTTGGCCAGGGTATCGCCAAAGACGGCATTGCGTGCGGTGCCAAAGTGCACAGGACCGGTGGGATTGGCGCTGACGTACTCCACCTGCAAGGACAGGTTGGCACCCAGGTCCAACGTCGCCCACGCCTCACCGGCGGCCCGAATCGCCGCCACCTGACCGACCAGCCAGCGGTGCGCCAGGGTGAAATTGACAAAACCCGGCGGCGCCGCCGCGGCGCGGTCCACGAGCGGTGAGGCCAGCCGCATCACCTGGCGGGCGATGATTTCGGCAATCTGCAGGGGTGCGAGTTTGGGCAGGTCTGCCGCCAGGCGCGCCTCGTTGACCGCGCGCACGGACTGCAGCGCCAGCGGCGTGGCCCAATCACCCTGGTCTGCCCGTTTGGGATGTTCGACGGCGACAGGGGGAACGGGAAATTCGGGCAGCTCACCCGCTTGCTGCGCCGCCGCAACCGCGGCCTGGACAAGTTCTCGGAGTTCGTCAGCGATCAGTTTCATGGTTCAATCCGCATGCAGTTCCATATCGAGCCAGTTCTGCCCCACTTCCACTTCAACCAGCAGTGGAATCGAGAGTGTGTATGCGCCAGACATCACCGCACGCACCAGCGGTACCACGACGTCGATCTCGTCATCAGGCGCCTCAAGCACCAGCTCGTCGTGCACCTGCATGATCATGCGGGCCTGCAGACCGGCATCGCGCAGGCGTGCCGCCAGGTGAATCATGGCAATCTTGATGATGTCGGCCGAGCTGCCCTGGATCGGGGCGTTGATGGCGGCTCGCTCCAGGGCCTGGCGCACGTTGTACGGCGTCTGGGCACCGGCCGCCAGCTCGGGAAAATAACGCCGGCGTCCCAGCAGCGTTTCGACGTAGCCCTGCTCGGCCGCCTGCCGCCGCAGCCCGTCCAGGTATGTCTTGACCTGGGGGTAGATGGCAAAATAGCGGCTGATGAACTCACCCGCCTCGGCCTGGCTCATCCCGGTCTGCTGCGCCAGACCAAAGGCACCCTGCCCGTACACCAGTCCGAAGTTGACCGTTTTGGCGCGGGCACGCTGCTCCTTGGTGACCTCCGCCAGCGGCACACCATACACGGCGGCGGCCGTGCTGGCGTGCACGTCCTCCCCACGCTCGAACGCACCGACCAGGTTGGTGTCCCGGCTGGCGTGCGCCACGATGCGCAGCTCGACCTGCGAGTAATCGGCGGAGACGAGCTGCCAGCCCGGCGGGGCAATAAACGCCCGGCGTACCTGGCGACCGACCTCGGTGCGGATCGGGATATTCTGCAGATTAGGGTTGGAGCTGGAAATGCGCCCCGTTTCCGACCCGGCCTGATTGAAACTGGTGTGTACACGCCCCGTGCGCGGGTTGACCAGGTTTGGCAGCGCCAGTACGTAGGTCGACTGCAGTTTACCCAGCTGGCGCTGTTCGAGGATCAGGTCGATGATCGGATGCCGGCCGCTCATCCCTTCCAGGACCCCGGCTGCCAGGCTGATTTTGCCGGTGCTGGTGCGCGGCAGACCCTGGGCAGGGATAGCCAGTTTGCCGAACAGCACATCGGCCAGCTGCTGCGTCGAGTTGATGTTGAACGTGTACCCCGCCAGGGCATAGATTTCTGCCTCCAGCGCGGACAGCCGAGCCAGCAGCGTCTTCTCCATCTCTTTGAGGAATGGCAGGTCCAGCAGGACACCCGCACGCTCCATAGCCACCAACACCGGCACCAGCGGCATCTCCACATCGTGGAAGAGCCGCGTCTGGTTCTTCTGCGCCAGTTCGGCTTCGATCAGCGGCTGGATTTGCAGGGTCATGTCAACATCGGCCGCGGCATAGTCGGTCACCTGAGCCACCGGCACCTGGTCCATGGT
>JAYRNS010000851.1:0-2743 GCA_041912075.1 Anaerolineae bacterium | reverse complement strand
TCGAAGGTACAGAAAGAGGGGCAGTGCCACTACTGAAAACGCAAACAGGAAAACCAGGTACCAGAGGTGGTAGCCGTAGGCGCCCGCCCAGCGCAGATCACAGCAGGTGAAGCGGCTGAGATTGAAAAACTCGGGCAGGTAGCCGATAAAAGACCCGCTGTAGGTACGGTGGTGTACCGCTTCGTAGTAGGCCTGGACCGGCGACAAGACCACAACGAACACAAAATAGGGCACGATCAGACGCTGCACCCGCTCGCTGGCGAAGCGGCGTCCACTGCGCCGGCGCAGGGAGAACCAGGCGGCCGCGCCAGCCACGAGGAACATCAAGGGCATGGCAAACTGGTTGCCCAGGATAGCTACCATCACACTGATGGGCAGAATGCGCCCTGATGTAATCAGCCAGGCACCGCCGGTGAACGGCAGGAACGCGTGCCCCACAAAGCCCGCAAAAACCACCAGAGTTCGCAGCCAATCCAGGTAATACAGATGTGGCGTTGCCTGACGGGTGGTCGCGGCGACCATCCCGGGGGGTGATTCGCTGCCACCGGGTACGCTGACCGGTTGTGGCGCTTGGGCTGCGGCTGCGTCAGGGCGTGGCATGGCTGCGGTACTTACTCCCCGATTGAAATCGCGGCATGGCCGCCGCTGAGCTCGCGTAGGTCCTCCGCCAGCGTGGCTACGTGTTCGAGCGGCAGCTGCACGTGCAGCTGTACCTCGGCCGCGTAGTCGATGTCCAGGATTTCTGCCTCGCAGCCAGGCAGCAGCCGCTGCGTCAACTCCAACAAACGGTAAGGGATGGTCACGGTCATACGGCGCCGTTCCACCCGTTCAGCACGCGGCAGCTCGGCCAGGGCCGCTTTGACGCCGCCGCTGTACGCGCGCACGAGTCCACCGGTTCCCAGTTTGATGCCGCCGAAGTAGCGCGTGACGACGACGGCGACGTCACCAACCCCCGAACCAAGCAGGACCTGCAGCATGGGCTTGCCGGCGGTGCCTGAAGGTTCACCATCGTCGCTCAGACCCACCTGGGCCGTCGAACCGGGTGGGCCGACGACGTAGGCCCAACAGTTGTGCGTGGCGTCGCTGAATTCGGCACGCCGGTGATCGACAAAGGCACGGGCCGCCTCAACGGTGGAGGCCGGCCCCATCGTCGTGATAAAACGCGAGCGGTTGATGATCTCCACGACGCGCACCTCGGCGGCCGGGATCGGGTAACGGCTGGTCATGGGGCTGGTTCGAGGAGTGGTTCACCAGTAGCGCGGGTCTGCGCCATCCAACCTACCTGGTCGCGGTGCCGTACCTGCCACCACTGCAGGTTGTCGGCAGCCTCTGGTCCCCCAAGGACGTCAAGCACCGCGCCGCCAGGCAGGGTGCCCAGTACGTCATTGCCGGGTTTGTTGAGATAGCCGGCCGAGCGCCGCAAGTTGGCCCGGTTGACGTCCGGGCTGATAATCGCACGACCGCCAACCTGGAGTCCAGCGGAGCCAGGGGTTACGCGAGTTTCCAGGGCGGCCGGGACGGTGGCGCTCTGCGGACGCACCGGGGGTGTCCACGACGGCCCGGTCACAAACGATACATCGGGCCGCGTCACCAGGTAAGCCACGCCACACAGCACAAACCCTACCAGAAACAGCCCGGCACCCAGCCCCAACCAGAAACGTCCCCGCACCGTGCGCGGTCGCATGGTATTGGTCATGGTCGGAACCCTCACGTCGCCAGCGAAAGGGTCGACGACTGGAAGCGCGGGTCATTTTCCAGCAGGCGTGCCAGACCGCTTTCCAGTGAGATCTTGTTTTGGTAACCCAACAGACGGGCCGCTTTGCGCACGTCGGCCACCATGCGCGGCACCCCACTGCTGGCTTCCTGGTTGTACAAGACCTCGGCGCGCCGCCCGCTGATCCGGCTGATGACACGAATCAACTCATTGATACTGACCTCACGCCCAGAGCCAACGTTGATGACCTGGCGGTCGACGTGCGACGCCTGGCCGGCCGTCAGCAGAGCGTCGACCACATCGTCGACGTAGACGAAGTCGCGTGTTTGCAGGCCGTTGCCAAAAACTACGAGGGAACCACCGCTGAGGGCCTGTTTGAGCAGCTGGGGAACGACCGGTGCATGGGCCGGCGGTACGCGCTGCCCTGGTCCGTAGGCGTTGAAAATGCGCAGTCCTACGGTTTCGATCCCATGCAGAGCACCCAGCGTAAAGACGTAATACTCGGCGGCCAGTTTGCTGGCGGCGTAGGGTACCTGCGGATTGGGGCGCATCTCTTCGTGCAGCGGCTGCGCGTCCTGGATGCCATACACGGTCGCGGAAGACGCCAGCACCACGCGGCGTACGCCAGCGTCGCGCGTCGCTTCCATCAGCGCAACCGTTCCACCCACGTTGACGTCATTGTATTCACGCGGGTACAACACCGATTCCGGCACCAATACGCGTGCCGCCAGGTGGTACACACAATCGACGCCGTGCAAGAGGGTCCACAGCTTGGGTACGTCCCGCACATCACCCCGCGAAAACAGCACGCGCGGCGACAAGCGCGCGGGATCCCCTGCGCTCAGATCATCCAGCACGCGCACGTGGTGGCCCAATTCCACCAACCGGTTGGCCAACGCGATACCCAAGAAACCGGCGCCGCCGGTGATCAATACCCGCATCAATGACTACTCCCGCCGGGTCGGCCGCGACGGTGGTTTGCCTTGCGTCGCCACCACCGAGCCAACTACCGAGCGCTGTGTCTGTACG
>JAYRNS010000850.1:0-1868 GCA_041912075.1 Anaerolineae bacterium | reverse complement strand
GCTCGGCGGACCCAGGCTGTCACCCGCGTTGCTGTTGGGGTCGGTCGTCCAGTAGTAGCTGGACATGACCGAGGGGTAACCGTAGGGATAGGCCAGGGTGAAGACGTTGGCCAGCACGTGCACCTTGCCGTCGCGGTGATCGACGACACACGCACCACCCGGCCCGTGCCCGCGCTGGTTGTCGTGGTTGTCGACAAAGACCTGGGCAAAACGCGTGGCCATCATGTTGCCATAGGGCAAAAACGCCAGATCGTCGATCGTGCCGCTGCACTGGTTGAACTTGTCACCCATGGCTTGGCTCCAGGCAAACTCGGTGACGTCACCGTTGGGCGTGTACTCCCAGTCTCGCACGCGCTCGCTGGGGTCGAGATCGATGACTTCCTGGAACACGTAGAAGTCGCCGGTCAATCCATCGAGAATCGCCGCAATGTCCTGGCTGGCCATGTGTTTGGCGCCGTCGATGCGAAAGCCCTTGACGCCGGCATCGATCAGCGCCTGCAGGTAACTGCGGATCTCACCCTGCACGTCACTCTTGCCGGTGTCGAGATCGGGCAGACCCGACAGTTTGCAGCGCTGCACCTGCGCCCGGTCGGCGTAGCTGGCGATGCTGCAGTCGGCGTGGAAGTCGTCGGCCTGGTACTGCGTGCCGTAGAAGCGGGTGCCCGCCGGGTTAGCGTCGTAGACGGTGCCGGCCGTGCCGGTCGGCGGGTTACCCACCTCGACGTCGGCCATGTGGTTGATGACGGCATCGACGTAGATGGCCACGCCCTGACTGTTACAGGTGCTGACCATGTTGGTGAAATCGCTCCACGTCCCGCTGCGGCTGGTGAAGGCGCTGGTGCGGTGGGTCACCGGCTGGTAACGCACCCACCAGGGGAAATCACTCGCCGGCTGCCCACCCTGGTCGGCGGTCGGCACGAGGTGCTCGTTGGGCGGCGAAACCTGCACGGCGCTGTAGCCCTTCTGCGCCAGGTAGGTGCACTCGCGGGCGATGTCGGCCCAGGGCCACTCGAAGAGGTGGACGAAGACGCCGCCGGCCGGCGCCGGCCGCGGATCGGCGGTCGGGAGGATGGTGATCAGCCCGTCACCCTGGTCGTCGTCGCTGGGGTTGCCGCCAATGTCGTAACTGTCCTGTTTCCAGCGCACACCGGTTTCGCCCGTCTTCTTGCAGAAGGCGGTGAAGCCGTAGGTGCCGGGTGCCAGGGCGTTGAGCGTGGCTTGTGGGATCGTGCCTTTGTATTCGTCATCGTTGCCCTGCTGCGCGTTGAAGGTCATGGGAATGTCACTCCAGGTCGTGCCGTACTTGCCCCAGTGCAGGTAACACTCGATGCCGGCACCCTGGCCGGCTGGCTCGGTGACACCGGCTTCATACACACGCACGTAGACGTCGAAGCCGCTGGGCACAAAGGCCCCCTGGTCGATGTTGTGCGCGACACCACCGCGCGGGTACATCTTGCCCACCCAGTCCAGCGTGCTGGGGTTGGCGATCGTCTGCGTCGAGACGAAATCCGCGGTCGTCCGCGCGGGGATGGTGAACTGGTCGGTGGCATCGTTGAACGATACGCCGCCCGTGAGCACCGGGTCGTCGTCGATGCCGTCGGTGTGAACCGGGTGCAGGGTAAAGCCGCTGGCCCCGCTGATGGTGATGCTCTGCGGTAGTCTGTTGGCGTTGAAGAAGACGAGGATGTTTTCATAGTTGGGATCGAGATCAGGCGCCGGTTCGTCCGACAGCCGCAGCACGATCAGCGCGTCTTGGGTGTTGGTCGTGTTGTAGTGGCTGGTGCGGGCGTTGACCTCGGCCTCAGTCTCGAACCGGAACAGGCGGCTGCTTTTGCGGATGCGCAGGATTTCGCGCAGGTGGGCGGCCG
>JAYRNS010000849.1:0-3289 GCA_041912075.1 Anaerolineae bacterium | reverse complement strand
TCAGGCGGGCGTCACGATCGACGGCGGCACCTTTACGATCGACGCGGCCGACGATGCGGTCCACAGCAACGGTGTCATCGTGGTCAACGATGGGTCATTCGCAATCGCCACCGGCGACGATGGCATACATGCCGATACGTCGCTCACGATCGCGGGCGGTGTTATCGACATCACGAAGTCGTACGAGGGTATCGAGAGTGCTGTCATCATCATCGACGCCGGCGACGTCGGCATCGTGGCCAGTGACGATGGTCTCAACGTGGCCGGCGGTAATGACGGCTCGGGTATGGGGTTCGGCGGCCCGCCAGCACCTGGTGGTCAGCCGGGACAAGACATGTTTACGGCAACGAGCGCCTACTATCTGACCGTCCACGGCGGCACGATCGTCATCGACGCCCTAGGGGACGGGCTGGACGTCAACGGAAGCGTCGACATGACCGGGGGTGTGGTCATCGTCAACGGCCCGACCGCGCAGATGAACGGGGCGCTCGACTTCGATGCACCGTTTACCATCAGCGGCGGCACCGTGATTGCGGCCGGCAGCGCGGGCATGGCGCAGGTGCCGGGTGGCGCCTCCAGCCAGAACTCGGTCCTGGTCTACTTCAGCACAACCCAGCCGGCCAGCACCTTGGTGCACATCCAAAACAGTGCCGGGGAGACCGTGCTGACCTTTGCGCCCAGCAAAGCCTACCAGTCGCTGGCCTTCTCATCGCCAGCGCTCGTAACGGGTGAGACCTACACCGTCTACGTTGGCGGCAGCGCCACGGGGACCGTGCAGAACGGTGTGTACACGGATGGCAGTTATACGCCCGGCACCGAGTACGCGAGTTTCACGGTATCCGCCGTGACGACGCAGGTCGGTAGCGGTGGCGGCATGCGCCGCATGCGCTAGGCTGCGCAGTCTTTGCGGCTTCGCGTTGGCTATGAGTCACGCGACGCCGCAAAGACCGCGATCGATTCACCACCCGCGCGGCAATTTCAAGGATGACACCGTCAATTCTACGGTTCCACGGATTCGTGCGAGCTGCTTTTGTTGGCCTGGCGCACGAATTCATCGTACCCGGCCGGCATGGCGAGACCGAAGCGTTGGCAGAGGGCCTTGACGTCGCGGTAGTCGTTTTCGTCGACCTGGTAGCCGGTATGGAACTGCACCAGCCAGGTGGGCGTGATACATTTCACGGGATAGCCAGCGATCGTGCCTTGACCACTGAAGGACTCGAACGGATAGGGCACGCCAAAGACTGGTTCGTGAGCCTCGTCGAAAGTCACCGAGTGGATGTCGATCTCGCGTCCCTGGTCATCGCCCAGGACGAAATTGCACGCCCAGGCATCGTCGCGCGGCACGTCGCGAAAGCCGCGGGCCTCCAACAGGGTGCGTATCTGGGGCACAAACTTGTGCTCGACGGCGATGTCCAGGTCGCTGTGCGCCCGTGTCTGTTCCCCAAGCAGCGCATCGACCGCCCAACCGCCGTCGAGAATGACCTCGATGAGGTTGTCTTCACAGAGTCGCACGAACGTCACGACGTCCTCAGCGGTCATCTCAGGGTTTGTTAGGAGCATCGCTTACGCTTTGGGTACGGGTATCTCACTCACGGGTGTGATCGTACTCGTACATCGCTTGAAACCAGGCAGGAGAAACTTATGCAGGGCGTTAACGTCATCGGCTTCCACAATGTAGAACAGCGTGTGCTGGGCATTGGCACCGTAACGGCCGATCAACCGGATGCCGTTGACCGTAGGATCGAACAGTGAATCGGAGCCACCCTCATCCCTGGGGCAAGCTTCTGGACTGTGTACTTGCGTGATGTGGAATAACATCTGAAAACCCTTCTCTGGCAAGGTGAATTCTCGGTGTTGGACAAGGCAACCACCCGGCACAGTGTACCACACCGGCAAAAGGCGTCCAAGAACGGTCAATCCCTCAGCGTGCGCGCGAGATTCGCTTCGAGTGCCGCTTGATCAGGCGCTGCCATCACGATCTCCTCGTTCCGATATCTGGCCAAGGATCGCTGGAAAGTGGGAATAGAACAGCATGTGCCCGGCGCCCGGCACGAAGGTCGCCGTGCAGTCGGGAATCTGCGCAGCCAGGTAACGCCCCATGACCGGTGGCACATTGGGGTCGGCCTCGCCTTGCCAGAGGAAAGTTTTGGCCCGGATGGCCGACGCCTGGAAGCCCCAGGGGTGGCAGGCCACGTAGATGTCGTGCGCGGCGCCGCGCCCGCCCTGGCGGTAGGCCTCGGAGAAGTCGCGCACGAAGGCCTGGAGCAGGTCGGGCTGCTGCAAGACGGCCTGGTCGCCGGCTGGCAGGTTGGCGAAGAGACGCCTGACAGCGCCCTCCGGGTTGCGCCGGATCACTGCCACTGTTGCACCCTGCATGGGGCGCAGCAAGAAGGGCGCATAGCGGGCCAACTTGGGCAGCATCGCCAGCGCGGGTGCCATGCCCACCGTCAAACCAGGCACGTCAAACGGTCCCAGCGCACTCACCAACGTCAGACTCGTCAACCGGTCCGGCAGCTTGAAGCCACACACCGCACCGTACGGCCCGCCCTGCGAGCCGGCCACGACGACAAAACGCGCCAGACCGAGATGGTCGGCCAGCTGCGCCACGTCGTCGGGCCAGTCGAGCAGGGTGCGCCGCGGCTGAAAATCGGACAGACCATACCCTGGCCGCTCGACAACCAGCAGACGCACGGCAAGTTCGTCTAACAGCTCATCACGGCACGGCTTTAGATAGCGCGCCGACGCGCCGCCGAACAGCATCACCGGTACACCGCCGTGCGGACCGTATTCGGCAAAACCCAGCCGGCGTCCGTCGCGCAGGGTCACCGTCTGGTCCAGTCGTCGCGAATCGTCGGGCGTTAGCTGCGCGTGATCGGTCATGGCAGTCTCCTTTGTCCGGTCGTCAATGGGTGCACCAGGCAGATGTGTCACGCGGCGGTGAGTTCGGCCGTCATGCCTGTCGTGCTCAGGTCGTTGCGGGCATGTTGCTCAGGTGGAACCTGGTCTGGACGTCGTCAAACGACCGTTGATCAGAGAGCACGAGCAGTGTATCACCGCCGCGTAGAACCGTGCCGCCGCTGGGCACCACAAAATCCTTTTCTCTGGCAATGAGCACGACCAAAAAGTCGGCCGGCAGGCCCAATTCGACGATGGCTTTGCCATTCATGCCCGAATCGGCTACTACCGGCAGCTCCTTGAGCTCGCTCTTGAACCCGCCGACCGGCGTAAATTCGATCGGGTAGACCCGTGTCGGTACGGGTGGCGCATCGAGCTTGAGCCATCTGGCAAC
>JAYRNS010000848.1:0-2414 GCA_041912075.1 Anaerolineae bacterium | reverse complement strand
GATCAAAACTGCTTGGGCCTGATCGTCGATCTCGTAGAAAATTCGGTACTCCCCTACGTCGACCCGAAAGCCGGTGGCAATGGGCTTGATATCTGGCGGACGCGGGTCGATGCTCAACTCGAAGATCTTGAGCGTAATTTGGCGGTACACTTTGGCTGGATATCCCTTGGGGTCACCTAGCTCCTTGATGACCGCAGGTGAGACCTCAAGGCGATACACGTGGCAGCTCCATTGCCTCGCCGTGCAGCTTCTCATACTGATCGAGCAGGTCGGTGAACGGTACCGTGCCCTGCTGCGCGACGACGGCCTTGGCGATTTGGAATAGTTCCGTCTCGCGCGCCGCTTCCCATTGCTCGAGGCGTTGCAGATCGGCGACGCTGACCAACGCCGCCGCGGGCTCACCTTTACGCTCGACGATGATGCGATCCTGTGTGTACTGAATCCGGTTCAGAATATCACCAATCGACTTGCGCAGCTCCATCGCGCTCACGGTCGTCGTTGTCATTGCAGCACCTCGTATAATTGATAAGGTTCTAGCATGTGTTATAATTATATCATCTGTGTATTTTCTTTGTCAAGCGCGGTGATCATGCCCGCCACCACAAATTCCCGTTGACACGCCCGCAATCATACGCTACAATCCTCGTGACTGATTTGTGCGCTATTTGTACTATACCTGAGTCACAAGGAGACCAATGATGACCCGCAAGCTGCTCGTGCTCGCCCTCGTCATGGGGCTGCTCGTTCCGACCGCGACCGCCGCCCCCTTCGCCGCCCCCTGCGTGCCTGGCGCATCCTATAACTCTGCGTGCGACGCCAACCAGGATGGCACGATCAACCTCACCGACATCCAGCTCACCGCCGGCCACTGGAACCAGAGCGGCACCTTCGTCAGTGACAGCAACCACACCCACCTGGGCCAGACCTGGACCGGCGCCAGCAACCCGCTCAAAATCCAGGGCGCATTTGGCGCACCGGACTATGCGCCGGTCGTGCTGAACAATACCCAGGGCCACGGTCTTGCCATCCCTAACAGCAGCATCAACGGTATTTACGTCGGCACGGCCGGCGCCTACTGCATGGTCGTCAACGCCGCCGCCCAAGACGGCGTCTACGTGGGGGCCGCCGGCAGTCCGTCGTCTGCCACTTTTTCAGGTGAATCGAACGGCTTCGAGGTGGCCGGCGCACAGGGCAGCGGTCTGTACGTGGGTCGGGCTGACGGCAGCGGCGTGTATGTCGCTTCGGCCGGGCTCACCGGTGTCACTGTCCACAATGCGCCTACAGGTTTCTTTGCCAGCACCACCAGCGGCGTTGGCTTCCAGGCACTGGGGACGGGCAGCGCTGGTTATGCGGCGGGTTCACCGGCCACCGATGGCCTGTACGTGATCGGCGCGGGCAGCGATGGTGTCGAGGTATGGAGTGCGAATGCGAACGGCATCAACGCGCATGGAACACAGTATGGCGGCTATTTCTGGGGCAATATCTTCGTCGAGGGCAGCTGTATCAGCTGCCGCCCGGCCAACTTTGCCATCAATGCCGGTGACCGTGCCCTGCAGCCAGGTGACGTGGTGAGCGTGCAGGGCGTGACGCCCACCGATTTCGATACCGCACCAGCGTTGTGGCAGGTCGTTCCCGCACAGCCGGGCGAGGCCGCCGTGGGTGTCGTGGCGGGGAAGGCCGAGCTGGTCACCGCAGACGACCACCGGCCGGACGAAACCGGCAAACGCCTGGTGCCGCGCGAGGGCGCGGCCGGACCGGGTGACTACGTCACGATCGTCTACAGCGGGCCGATGCAGGTCAAGGTGGTGCCGGGCGCAGGTGCCATCGCCGCCGGCACGCGTTTGACCGCGGCATCCGATGGTCACGTGCGACCAGTGGGCACGATCAGGGTGCAACTGGCGGACAGCGCCGGTACTGCCGACATTCCCGAAAGTTCTCCACTTCTCGGGGTAACCCTTGCGCCAGCCGTAGACGGTCTGGTCTGGGTGCTGGTCAATCTCCAATAGCGGCGACGGGTGCCGTCCGCGAACGCACCTGTTTTTTGCGCTCGTCGCATTGACACGCCCTTTGCCCTGTACTACAATCCTCTCTGCTAGCTTGTGCGCTATTTGCACCATCCTTGAGTGAGGAGGATTGCCATGTACACTCGCATGCTGCTTGCGTTGGCCCTGGTCCTGGGGCTGTTGGTTCCTACGGCGGCGACCGCCGCGCCGCTGGCCGGCCCCTGCATCAGCGGCGGTGGTTACAATTCCGCCTGCGACGCCAACCAGGACGGGAGTATCACCGTCACCGACATCCAGCTGACCGCCGGTCACTGGAACCAGACCGGCACCTTCGTCAGCGACAGCAATCACACCCACCTGGGCCAGACCTGGACCGGCGCCAGCAACCCGCTCAAGATCCAGGGTGCCTTT
>JAYRNS010000847.1:0-6052 GCA_041912075.1 Anaerolineae bacterium | reverse complement strand
CCAGTCGTTGCACTCCACGTAGCGGCTGATCGTACCGACACCGCCGTTCATGTTGCGGCAGGCAATCCACTTGCTGCCCGGCGCCACGCCGATCTGGTCGCGCTGGCCGGGGTCGGCGTTATGGTCGTCACCGGCGACGGTGCCGATGGTGTGGCTGCCGTGAAAATAGTCGTCGCACGGCGCCGTGACGTTGAAACCACAGGAATTGGCACCACCATCGTGGATCGCATCGTGCCAGCTGATGCTGTGGTCGGCCGTGGTGCCGTTCCATCCGCGGTACTGCGGTTTGAGCGCTTCGTGTGTCCAACGCACGCCGGTGTCGCCGCCGGCCACGACGATGCCGGTGCCGTCGATGCCCAGCGCCCACACCTGGGGTGCACGGATGTAGTTGACACCGCTGGAAATGACATCACCCTGGTCGCCAACCGCGGTACTCGCTTCCAACTTATCCACGCCAAAGGGCGCGTCGAGGGTTATCAGCCGCACGTCGCTGCGCGCTGCCAGGTCGTCGACCAGATCCAGGTTGGCGGTTGGAAGATACAGCAGATTGACCGAATAAAACGCCTGGTAGCGCACGCCGCGCCGATCGAGCTCGGCGCGCAGGCCGGCCTGGCTGCGGGCGGCGTGGGCCGTTACGGCCTGGTAAACGTAGGCCGCCTTGGCGGCTTTGTCGGGGAGGTAGGCGGCGCCGCTCAGGTCGGTCTCGCCGGCGAGGAACACCAGGACCGGCGCCTGGCCTTCGCGGCTCAGGCGTGTGGCCAGGTCAGGATCGACTTTGCCGCTGGCGGCACCCGCCGCAGTGGGCAGTACGGCCACCGCGCTGAGCAGCAGCGCCAGACACGTCAGGACAGTCAACCATCGATAGGGGGTAGGCAAAGAAGCGGATACGGGCACGTGAAATCTCCTGTATTCGTGGTTGTTGAGCTTCATCTATCGGATGGACACTCGACCGAGGATAAGTATAGCGGGATTTCAGTTTTGGACAACTATGTCCCCGGCACAGCCCAGGATGACTCTGATCGTACATAGAGCTTGTGGGCTGTGCCGGGGACATCAATACACGAACGGGATCAACCGCTTGCGCCGTTTGATGTATGTTTCATACCGGGTACCGAATGCCTGCAGAAGGACCCGTTCTTCGATCTCGATCCGGTTGCGCAGCACGAGGAAGGTCACGGCGCCAAATAGGATAGCACCGGCCCAGCTGCCGAGAGCCAACCCAATACCAGTGGTCATGAGGATAATCGCCGTATAGGACGGGTGCCGCACCCACCGGTAGGCACCTTTTTCGATGATGGCGTGGTCGGTGGTCGTGGTGATATCGGCGGTGAAGTGGTCACCCAACACGCGCCGGCAGTGCCAGCGCAAAAGACCGGCCGCAGCCAACAGGGTGACACCACAGGCAAACACGCCCCGGTACACACGCCGGGAAAACCGCAGCCCCGGCACACCCGCCATCAGCAGCGCAACCATAGACGCCGCCAGGGTGCCGAGGACGTTGAGCCGTAAGGAGCCCGCATCATGGGACACAACGTGATGGGGGCGCCGGCGCATGCGGGCCAGCAGGGCAAACTCCGGCAGGATGGTCAGGGCCAGAACCGGCAAAAAGATGTACCAGTACGGTGCGGAAAACAGGTCTAGATCGAAACGAAGCCAGCGGCTACGTGGTTTGAACGGTCGTGCCATAGACTAGGGGTGCTGTGCATCGGGTGCAGCCCGTGACGCATCGTGGTCTTCGCCCTGGTCGTGGGGCTCGTTACCGTGGTGATCGTCTTCATGCTCGATCGCCATCAAGCTGGGGAAGTAGGGTTCAGCCGCGCGCGCGACCACGTAGGTCGTGCCGCCAAGCAAAAGACCAGCCACGACCGCCAGCGTGACCACGCGCACCACCCGGGCTTTGTCGGTTCCGGTTCCGATGGCCTGGGCGACCAACACAACCAATGCCAACGCGCCCACCAGCTCCGACAGTTTGCACACAACGCCCCAGGTATCGATCCCCTCCGGTCCATGCCCAAACGGGGCCGGCAGTGCACGCGCCAACAGCCACAGCACGATCAGCATGGCTGCCAGACCAATCCCGATCAGTGTCAGGCGTAACGATGGCTGGCGCACAAAGGCGGCTGCCCACACGATCTCGACCACTCCGACCAGCAGAAAAAACAACCCATGCCCGGGCGCGTGCTGCCAATGGGCGGGTGCAATGAGGATGTGCACGAGCCCGGCAAACCCCATGGCGACGACGGCTGCCCATTGGATGGTCGAGAGTCGGCGTGTGGTGGCCATTCGACAAGCCCTAACCGGCCAGCGCGGCGTCGACTTCGTCGAGGTGCTCGCCGCGGTGCAGCCCACGCTCGACCCAGCGTTTGTTGTAGGCGTAGATTTCTTCCAGCAGGGGGCGGGAGAATGTTTCCAACCGCCGGTCGAGTTCCTCGGCCGACGCGATCGCGATCTCGGCGGCCGCACGTGGAGGAATGGCTGCCCACAGTGGCAAGGAGAGGTCATTGACAAAGATGTCGATATTGGGAATGAACAACTTGCCATCGCGTTCGCTCATATCCAGCACGTACATCACCCGCCGGTCCCAGAACCCCAGGTGGGCCAGGGCAATCGCCACCGTCCAGTGCTCACCCACGGGATGCTGCATCTCCTCATCGCTCAGGCGCGCTACCAAGGCCCGGATGCGTTCGGTCGATGCGCGATTGCGCTCGGTGTAGGCGGGTTCCAGTGGCATACGATATTCTCCTGTTTGGGGCCGGGTCATCACAGCACAATCATCACACAAATCAGATTGCACGGCCCCATTGTAGGTTGTACCCCTGTTTTGTCAAATCACCTGTCGGGACCGGCCGGCTCGCGCACGACCTCGGCCTGAATCGCGGCACTCAGATCATCCAGCTGCTGCTGCCGCACGGTCATGAACTGGCGCTGCCCGTGTGGGCGCAGACGGCGCAGGAACCACTGCGCCAGGAAACGCAGGTGCAGCAGGTAGGCCAGCGGGTAGAAAGGGGTGTTGACCAGCTGCGGTGCGTCTTTCGCCAGCAGCTCGTAGCGGTCCGGGAAGACCAGACGGCGGACGGCCACGAGCCGCTCACGCGGCGTGCGCGTCCAGCGCAGATTGTCGGCCAGACGGCGCGGTGCGTCGTTGCTCAACGAAACCACGCTCAACGGCGTATCGACCAGCCAGGCTACCAGCTGAGGATCGACCTGGCTGGCCAGGCGCGCCGTCACCGTCACGGGGAGGGTGCCGTGAAAGGTACGTTCCAGCTGCAAAAAGGCCGGCAGCACCAGGCGCGGCTCGATAACCAGCCCAGAACGGGCCGTCGCACCCGCGCCGCTCACCATGGCCCAATCAGCGGTGTGCAGCGTTGCCGCCAGCCGGCGCAGATCGACCAGCTGCAGCAGGCGCGCCTTGCGCTCCCACACATCCTGCGAGGCATGGGCGGCTATGTGCAGGAAGAGCACAGCCGGTGCCAGCAGCTGTGCCGGCTCGCCCGCCAGCACCGCGACCCGACTGGTGGCCCAGGCTGGTGCGGTCAGATCGAGCCGCAGCCCCAGGAAGTCTTCGGCCAGCGCGGTATGCAGCTCGATGCGGCGTGGGTTGTCGGGGTCACTGGCGCTGATCGACACCGCGGTGCGGTTGCCCGGTTTGACAAAGCTGTGGTGTTTCCAGGTGGCACGCAGCTCCTCTTCGTAACCCAGCCGGTCCAGGATGGCCTGCATGCCGGCCAGATCGGATGGTTGGATCAGGAGATCGAGATCGGCCAGGGGACGGACAGCCGGGTGTGGATAGATGCGTGTACAACCAATCAGCGCGGCCCCTTTGAAGGGGACGATGGGAATGCCAACCGCAGCCGCCAGGTGCAGCACATCTGCCAGCTCGTGCAGCAGGCGTTGGTTGCGCACACTGTTGTTGTCGGCCTCGCGCGCCAGCCAGCGGGTGACGTAGCCGGGCAGACCGGTTGGGGCCGGCCCTTGCAGGTACCACGCCTCGTACAGCAGGAGGTGGACACCATGGTTGACCGCTTCCTGCAGGATGACCGTCCACGTCGCTGCCGGCCAGGCGGGTAGGGCTGTGGTACGACTGGCCTCATCGCTGAGCCATCCGGCCAGCAGATCAACCGCCTGGAAGCGCGAGATCGACGTAGTGTCGTTCATTCGTATTTCAGCGCCTTGAGCGGGTCCAGAGTTGCGGCACGCAGGGCAGGGTAAACACCGGAGACGAGACCCACCACGGTGGCGAACACGATGCCAAACGGAAAGAGCCACAGCGGTGTATAGACGATGCTGGCCGAACTGTTACCCCCAAAAATACCGCCCTGCTGCGACAGGGCACTTTGGGCAAACAGCCCGATCACACTGCTGACCGCCCAGCCCAACAGAACGCCCACCGCACCACCCAGAAAGCCAATGGCGCCGGCCTCACCCAGGAAGATGCTCATCACGTCGCGGTTGCGCGCACCGATCGCTTTCATCAGGCCGATCTCACGCGTCCGTTCGTAGATGGCCATGCTCAAGGTGTTGGCGATGCCGAGCGCCGCGACCAGCAGGGCAATCGCGCCGATGCCACCCAGGATCACCTGCAAAACCAGGAAGAAGGTGTTGATGCTCTGCAGCGCATCCTGCATCGAATAGGAATTCAAATTCTGCTCACGCAGCGCCGCCTGTACGCCGGCGACTTCACGCGGCGAAGCGACTTTGATCATCGCCTGCTGGTAACCATCCTTCTGGCGATCGATCTGCTTCCCCGTGAACCACTCGTTCAAAGCATCGACCTCACGCAGCGGCAGATACAGGTTGAAATCGGCCTCACCGGACTTCTCCAGCACACCGGCCACCTGGAAGCGCACTTCACGCGTCGCCGTGGTGCCGTTGTCGGCGAATCGTTGGACCTGAATGACGAGCGGGGCGTCCTGCAGCGGCACGGGTGGGCGGTTCTGCATGGGACCTCCTGGTCCAAAAAATACACCCTGTTCCATCTCGCGGGGATCGTAGAAATTGCTGGCAATCTGGGCACCGGCCACGGCCTGGTTTTTCGAGAGCCGGCTATAACCTGATGCCAGTTCATACCCCATCCGTTCGAACGCCTGCGGTTCGACACCGACGATGTTGGCAAATGCCTCCAGACGTTTGTATTTGATGACGACCGGTCCATTGATCGACTCGACCGGCGTGACCGCGACGACACCGGGTAGGGCTTCCAGCCCTTGCAGAATCTCCAGCGTCAAACCCGTGGGCTGGTCGCTGCGTTTGGTGTCTGCATTCGGCGCTGTGGGCATCTCCATCTGGGGAGAAAAGACGCGGACCGTCGTCAGGTCGGCAATACCGCCAATCTCCTGGGTCGCGCTGCGCTGCAAGCCGGCGCCCAGGCTGACCAGCACCAACACAGCCGCCGTGCCAATCACCACGCCAAATGCAGTCAGAACAACACGCACCCGCATGCGGTTGAGATTGGAGGCGATCGTGCGCAGCAGGTCGAACAGTTGCATGATCAACCGCTTCCCAGACCCAACAGCCCCAGCACCAGCCGCACCAGGAAGGGCCGCTGCGATCCTGCGTCGAGATCGCTGCCCGCATCGATGCCTTCGCCGCCGAGGTCGGGAGGAGCGCCCGACTCGTCCATGTGCAGCACTTCCAGCGGCAGGGTTGCGGTCACCACCTGGTTTTGAAAAAAGTCGTCCACGTAGTGCACGGTCACCAAAATGGCATAAGTGCCGCCGCTGCTGGCCGTCATCTGCGAGTCGACCGTGCCCGACTGGCTCGGTTCCAGCGGTCCCACGTAGCCCGAACCGTTCTCGACCGTCAGGTCTTCGGCGGTGAGATCGACCGTGCCAATGTCGACGGTGCTGCGGCCCTGGTTGATGACTTCCACGCTGACGTCGAACGGCGTGCCAGGCAGCGGCTGACCGACCGGCTGGTAGTAGTCGACGCGCAGCTGCGGCGGCACGCTGACCAGCAGGGTGATCTGTTCGGTGCGCTCGATGGGTTTGTTGTCGGGTCCATCGTAGGTCATTTCGATCGGTACGACGTAGGTGCCGGCGCTGGCCGAACCGTT
>JAYRNS010000846.1:0-2688 GCA_041912075.1 Anaerolineae bacterium | reverse complement strand
TTATGCCGGTGGGGGCACCCACCTTTCACGAGGCGTTGCGCTGGGGATCGGAAACCTACCATTCGCTCAAAAAGGTACTGCACGACAAAGGACTGAGCACGAACGTTGGCGACGAGGGTGGGTTTGCTCCATCGTTGGGTTCCAATGCCGAAGCCATCGAAGTGATTTTGCAGGCTATCGAGAAGGCCGGCTATCGTCCCGGTGTAGACATCTGGATTGCTCTTGACCCCGCCGTCAGCGAGCTGTACGACGGCGAGCGCAAAGTTTACGACCTGCCCAAGGAGGGCCGCCAGTTAAGCAGCGAAGAGATGGTCGAGTTTTTCGTGACCTGGCTAAACAAGTACCCCATCATCTCGCTGGAGGATGGCTGTGCCGAGGATGACTGGGATGGCTGGAAACTGTTGATGTCCAAGGTGGGCGACCACGTGCAGCTCGTCGGCGATGACCTGCTGGTGACGAATGTCCAGCGCATCGAGCGGGCGATCAACGAGAAGGCCTGCAACTCGCTGCTGTGCAAGGTGAACCAGATCGGTTCATTGAGCGAGGCCATTGCGTCGGTCGAGATGAGCATGCGCTCTGGGTGGACTGTGGTGGCGTCGCACCGCTCGGGCGAGACCGAAGATACGACGATTGCCGATCTGGCCGTAGGCCTCAACATGGGTCAGATCAAGACGGGCGCGCCGACTCGCTCCGACCGCGTAGCGAAGTATAACCAGCTGCTGCGCATCGAGGAGGAACTGGGGTCATCGGCCGTTTATCCTGGCTTGAAGGCGTTCCGCCAGAAGCATTAACCCACAGTGGTATGCAGTGATTCAAAAGGCGGGTGCAAACCCGCCTTTTTGTTTAGCATGTCCCCAACTGCGCACGCTCGGTGATCCATGCCACCGCCTCGCGCAGGTCGTTGACCACCGGGCAGATGACGTGGCTCTGCTGATCGAGCAGCACCGCGTGTTCACGGCCGCGGCCGGTCCGCACCAGCAGCGGCTGTACGCCGGCGGCAACCGCGGCCTCGAGGTCGGTGATCGCATCCCCGACCAGGTACGATTGCTCAAGGGCGAGGTGGAGATGATCCGCCGCTTGCAGGAGCATGCCGGGCTGCGGTTTGCGACAGGTACAGGTTTCGTCCGGGCGGTGCGGGCAGTAGTAGATGGCATCCAGCTGCCCGCCGGCCGCGGTTACCACCGCCCACAGCCGCTGGTGCATCTCCTCCAGGGTCTGGCGGTTCAGCAGACCGCGGTTGACGGCGGCCTGGTTGGAGACGACGACCACGGCAAACGGGGTGTTGGCCAGCGTGCGCAGGGCCTCCAGCGCGCCGGGCAGCAGCTGCAGCTCCTCCCACGACTTGACGTAATCGGCACGGTTTTCGTTGATGACACCGTCACGGTCGAGGAAAACTGCCGGGCGACGGCCGTTGGGTTCGGTCACCCACGCACCTCGTAGTCGGTGGTTGGTTCCAGGATATAATACACGGGCGCTGCTGGATCGCTGCTGCCGTTACGACGGGTCTGGGCCGCGGCGTGATCGGTGATCAGCTGCCGCAGGGTTACGGTCAACGTGTGGCAGAGAACCATGTGTGCATCCTCGACCTGCTCCATGCTGCGGCTGTCGACGTGCAGGCTGACGTCGGCCAGGCTGCGGAGTTGACCCCCATCGAACCCGGTGACACCCACCGTCGTGGCGCCGTGCTGACGTGCCGCTTCCACGGCACGCAGGACATTGGGCGAGTTGCCGCTACCGCTGATCGCGACCAGCACGTCCCCTGGCTCGACGAAGTTGAGCAACTGTTCCGCCAGGGCGTGTTCGTAGGCGCGGTCGTTGCTCCAGGCCATCAACAGCGGGGTGTTGTCTACCAGACCAATGGCCCGGAACCGGCGCTGACCAGTGACGTTGGTCCCTTTGTTCAGGTCGTTGACGAAATGCGAAGCCGTGGCCGCACTACCGCCGTTGCCGCAGACAAAGATGTGGCGCCCGCGCTGCCGGGCTTCGAGTAGGAGCTCGACAACCTGTGGAAGGGCCGATGGGTCGAGGGCAGCGATCAGATCGTGCACCTCTTGCAGGTAACGTGCGGCGTAGGAGTGTGCGGCAGTCATGTTCGTTCTGGTCTCCTTGTATGAGGTGTCCCACCGGTCATTGGGCTGGGTCTTCCTCGAAAAATGGCAGTTGGGCCTTGGCGCGCTCACCGCGTAGGATACGCACGACCGTCTGGAGCAGGATCTGCATATCCATCCAGATCGTCCAGTTACGGATGTAGTACGTCGTCAGACGCATCTCTTCGTCGAACGTACGCTGGCCGCCGACTGCCCACGGGCCGGTGATACCCGGTTTGACTGTGAGCAGGTTGGCCAGCGCCGGTTCGACCAGAATATCCTGGTTGTGCGAAATCGTACGCGGACCCACCAGGCTCATGTCCCCGGTGAATATGTTAATCAGTTGTGGCAACTTGTCAAGCCCCAGGCGCAGCATCCAGCGGCTCAGAGGATGCCGTAGGGCAGCCGCACGGCGGGCTTCGGCGGACAGGCCGGCAGCCACCGGTTGGTGCCGGTCCAGATGGGTGCGGAACTTATAGGTGTAGAACGAGCCGCCGCGCACCCCCCACACCAGGTAACGGTCCAGGATGGGGCCAGACGAATTGAGACGCACCAGGACCGCCAGAAGCGCAACGACAGGGGCCAGAATGATCGCCGCGGC
>JAYRNS010000845.1:0-8008 GCA_041912075.1 Anaerolineae bacterium | reverse complement strand
TTGAGTTCGTGCGCCGCGATGGGTTCGATGGTAATGGGCATGTGTGCAGCCTCCGGTGGCAATTGGACGAGTCGTTTGATCCTCCGGCAATGCTACACCAAAACCCAGGAGGCACCAAATTTGCAGAATGAGAACAGCGTTTTTGGGCCTGACTTGACGAGAAACCGCATTGTGGCGATAATATTACCAACTAAGAGCATATCCGAATAACTGCCCCCAGGCGTCTTGTCGAGGCGAATATCAGGTTATTCGGATAGGCTATAAGTTTGCATCTTCCATCATGGCTATGCCTATTGACTTGGGACCGTGCGCAGGCGTACGTCTGCCCGGCTCGGCATGGTCGCCCGACCATCAACAGGAACAAAAGGAGAAGAAATGAAGCACAAACTCATGCTCGTCTTGTCGGTGCTCGTTGTGCTGAGCATCACCCTCTCCGCTTGTGTGAACATCGCACCGCAAACACAGGAAGCGCCAGCCGGTGCCACCGAGGCCGTTCCGGCCGAGACAACACCCCAGGCCGATGCCACGGCGGCCGCACCGTCGTCGGCATTGGCGGGCACGACGTGGCAGTGGACCGGTTACGTTGGCAAGGATGGTTTGACGCTGACGCCCGACACGCCGGCCAACTATACGCTGTCGTTTATGGACGATGGCACCGTCGCCGTCAAGGCCGACTGCAACACGGGCGGCGGCACCTATTCCATGGATGGTGCATCGATCACCATCAAAGTCAATCAAATGACGCGCGCCGCGTGCCCGACCGGGTCGTTGGGTAACGATTTTGTGATCGGGCTCAACGCCGCCGAGTCGTATGCCATGGACGGCGAGAACCTGGCCATTACGATCAAAGGTACTGCGGGCACCATGTCCTTCACCCCGGCTGCCGCTGAAGCACCCGCTGAAGCACCGGCCGCCACCGGCACGTCAGGCCTGACTGGGATCGTGTGGCAGTGGCAGGGCACGAACTACGCCGATGGGGCGAAGCAAGCCGGGTCTGATCCCACGATGTATACCATTGAGTTTATGGCCGACGGTACGGTGGCGGTGCAGGCCGACTGCAACCGGGCCAATGGCACATACAAGACCGACAGCAGCGCCCTGACGATTGAAATTTTGATGATGACAAAAGCCGCCTGCCCGCCGGCATCGTTGTCGGATAAATTCATCCAGGAGCTGACCAACGCCGGCACGTACGTCATGGATGGCAGTGACCTGGTCATCAACCAGAAGATGGATGGTGGCGATATGCGGTTTGCCCCCGCCACGGCCGCGGCGACACCGGCCGAGACGACGGTGCCGGCCGAGACGACGGTGCCAGCTGAAACTGCCGCACCTTCGGGTACATCCGGCTTGACCGGCGGGACATGGGTCTGGTTGGAAACCCAGTACGGCGACGGCAGCACCCAGACGGTGGATGACCCCACGAAGTACACCGTCGAATTCATGGCGGATGGCACGGTGGCCGTGGCCGCCGACTGCAACCGCGGCAGCGGGACTTACACGGCGGACGGGCAAAGCCTAAACATCAACATCATGGTCATGACCATGGCCGCCTGCCCGGAGGGATCGTTGTCTGACAAGTTCGTCCAGGAGCTGAACAACGCGGCCACCTACGTCATGCAGGAAGACAATCTGTTTATCAATCTCAAGCTGGACAGTGGCAACATGAAGTTCGCCGCCGCCGCCCAGTAGCCACCGCTCGTCCCTGTCGGGCACGACGTGCGCGTTTGCTTCGTTTGGACCTCACGAGTCTTCAAGACCTGTGAGGTCTGTTTTTCGTGCGGGTTGGCCGCCCGATCTTATTGAGGCCAGCGTACCGGTGCAGGGGCAATGAGCGTCAGACCATCCGCATCCACTGCAATACCTTGCGCCTGCGTCACTGGCAGCAAATCGAGCGTATCGGCGTCATAGACCTGAAACGTCAATCGATAATCATCAGGCCGGTCGGCACCCGGCGCATGCAGCCCGGTCTGCTCGACGACGATCGAACCCGGGGGCCAGCGGGTCGTCGGCCAGCAGCCATCGAACGGCTCACGTTCGGTGACGGTGACGCGCTCGCCCGTTGCCGCCGACGAAAGCGCAATTTTGTACTTGTCATGCCGGGTCAGCGGTGTCACAGCCTGCCAGTAAAGCGTGACCGGCACTGCGGCCTCGGGTGACACGGCCTGGCCAACGTCATACCCCAACAGGCGTAACTCACCACCAAACACTGCGTCGAATCGATGTTGGATCGTGTCGGGCAGCTGGTCCGGAATCGGCGCCTGAGATTGGAACAGCTCCAACCGCAGGTACGAAATCGGGCTCTCGAACCCCAGGTCCCAGATGCGGCAGTTGTGCGCCTGCAGCCACTGGCTGGTGGGGCTCTGCTCGCGGCCGCGGGCCAGCCAGATGCGGCGGTACGCACGGTTCCATCGTTCCAGGTCGGCGGTCGCGGCGGCTGGATCGTTTGCGGGCGGCCCGATTTCTTCCCAGCCCGTCTGCAAACCCTTGTCCGCACCCTGCGTCACTTCCGGCCAGGGCAAATAATACTCGAACATACGCCACCACGATGAGGGCTCGATCAAGACCAGATCCCCGGGCCGCAGCTCCTGGCGGAGATAATCTCCCATACCGGAGAGGTCACCTTTATCGAAAGCCGGTGAGCGGTAGTAGTTGATGGTGCTGTACAGCGTAACGCCCAGCAAACCCACGGCCACCAGCATGGTCAACGCGCGCCAACGCTGCCACAGCCAGGCCAGACCTGCGCTGGCTGTGAGCAAATACGCACTGCTGACCAGCGTCAGTTCACGCGCCGTCATATAGGCGGGGTGCCAAAGGTTGATGGCCGCCAGCAGCAGGACAGGGGTTACGATCCATACCGGCAAAAGTATGGCCAGCGCGGGCTCGAACCGGCGTTTGGACCACGCGTAGATCGAACCGACGCGGGGGAGGGCGAGAACTGCCAGCCCGATCCAGCGCGCCGGGGTGGCATCCATACTCAACCCGACGCTGAATGCGGACACCAGATCGATCAGCAGGATGGGCAGGCCAACCGAGGCAAAATGCCCCACTGCCCCTGGCTCATGTACCACCAGCCAGACGGCCACCAGACCAGGCACCAATGCCAGGGCCAGGATGCCACCGCCGGTCCACAGGGCTCGTCGCCGGCTGGTCGGGACCAGGCTCAAGTACGCGACCAGGGCATGCACGGGCAGAATCAAGATCGAGAAAAAGTGGGAGCCAAGCAGCAGCAGGATGCTGACCGTGTATCCCGACAGCCAGCGCCGCGCTGGCCTGCTACCCGGCACGGCCTCGAGCCAGCGCAGCAGCGCATAGGTGCTCAGTGTGGCGAGCCATGCCACCTGTGCATACATGCGGGCTTCCTGGCCGTACCATAAATAGAACGGGTTGAAAGCTACGACCAGAAGCACCCAGACCGGCGTGGTTGGAGGTGTCACCCGGCGGCGTGTGAGCAGCCTGGCCAATACCCAAGCCGTTGGAATCAGCAGGACCATCGCACTGAGTGCCGCGTAACGCAGGGCAAATTCACTGCTGCCCAGGAGACCCACGACCAGCTTGAGCAGTGCATAGAACCCAAACGGATGCGGGTCCGTGACGGCGGGCGCATCGGGGGCATCCGCTATCTTCAGACCGCCGGTGATCAGGCTGGGCCAGTCCGCTTCGGCACGCTGCAGACTGAAGGCTTCGTCCAGCCACAGGTCACGCGTCCCCAGGTGATACGCCAGACGCGCAAACGCCAGAAGGACGACGAGCAGTAACAGCCAGCGTATGACCGAGCGGTTCGGTGTCATGGTTCGGTCGTGTTGACAGATGATGCGCACTGCGTCATAATCCGATTATACATCGAACTTCGGCGCGATCAAGTGTTTGTATGACCAGACAGCACTTCCAATTTGGCCGTATCCTGCTCATCCTCCTGTACCTGGCCCTGGCCGTGACGTATGGGGTGGTCAACCCTGCCTTCGAAAGCCCGGATGAGCTCTACCACTTCGACTATGTAGAAGAACTGCTGCGTACAGGAAAGCTGCCCGTGGCTGGCGCCGCACAGAATGAATTTCACCAACCGCCGCTCTATTATGCCGCCGGCGCGCTCCTCACCGTCTGGCTGAGCCCGGGTGACGCAGTGCCGCAAATGATCGAGCGCAACCCCTACTGGCCCTGGCGCATCGGCGAGGTGGGTGTCGATAACAAAAGCCAGTTCGTGCATGGCCCCGAGCAGCGGTTTCCTTATACCGGGCCGTGGCTCAGGCTGCATCTGTTGCGGTTGTTTTCGACCCTGCTGGGAGCCTGGACCGTCTGGCTGACCGGAAGCCTGGCGCTCGCCCTATGGCCGCGGCAGTCTGCAGCGGCCCTGTTAGCGATGGCCTTCGTTGGATTCCTGCCGCAGTTTTTGTTTTTGTCGAGTTCGGTGACTAACGACGTGGCAGCGGTCGTGCTGAGCGCGCTGATCATGCTGGCCCTGGCACGGTTCTTGCATACCACCCAGATCGTGGGCGATGCGCAACAACCCACCGAAACCCACCCCTACCGCCGGGCGCTCTGGCTGGGTCTCCTGTTGGGGCTGGCGGTCTTGGCCAAGGTGAACTCGCTGCTGCTCGTGCTGCCACTGGCGGCGGTGCTGGTCGGTGCCGGCCTCGTCGACCGGCCATCGCCAGGCGCCCGCTACTGGCGCGGGTTGGTCCTGGTTTTCGGTACTGCCGTGGCGGTCGCGGCGCCGCTGTTGTGGCGTAACTGGCGCCTGTATGGGGATCCAACCGCCCTACGCCCGATGGACCTGGTGTGGGGACAGCGCGAGCCGCCGCTCCCATTGGGGGACACCCTTCGGGAAATACCCAATATCTGGTCGTCGTTTTGGGCGCGCTTTGGGTACGGCCAGATTCCGGTTCCGCCCTGGATGTACGCCGCGGCGGCCGGGCTGGTCCTTGTGGCGGGCGTGGGGCTGTACCTGGCCTGGCGCGAGCGACGACCGCTGCGCGCCCGGTTGGGCAGCCGCTTCTGGCTTCTCGTCTATGCACTGCTGCTGATTGCCATCTTTACCGCAGCCGTGCTGCATTACACCCAAACGAGCTTCAACGGCAACTTCGGACGATTTGTCTTTCCTGCGCTGCCGGCGATCGCTGTACTGCTGGCCTTCGGTTGGACCACGGCCCTGGCCCAGATCCGCCTGCCGGCACGGGGGACGATGCTCGGTGCTGCCGGGCTGTTGGTAATGCTCAACGTCTGGATTCTGACCGCCGTCTTGCAGCCCGCCTACGTCATGCCGGTCTCGGCGCCGGCCAGCGTCTCTGGCGACCTGGCATCTGCGCCGGGTCTGCACATGGGGGACGTCGCCGTCCTGCGTCGCGCGACACTGTTGACGCCCTCGCTCACGCCCGGCGGGGATGCCGCGGTCGAAGTGACGTGGCTGCCGCTGCGCCAGACCGCAAAACCGCTGACGGTCTTCATCTGGCTGGTAGGCCCGGATGGGGAGTCGTTGGGCACGCGCCACACGTACCCCGGTCTTGGCCGGCTGACCACCGCCTCGTGGCAGGTGGGGCAGCCGCTGCGCGATGTCTACCGGGTGCCGGTGGATGAAGCGGCCGCGCGGGCAGCGGCTCCCGCCCGAGTCGGCGTCTATGTGGGGTTGTATGACCGGTCCACGGATCAGATTCTGACCGTGACCGATGTCGGCACTAACCAGGTCGTCTGGCAGCCGGTGGCCGAGGCGAAACTACCGCTGCATGGGGAACCGGCCGCGGGTCCACTCGCGAGCTTTGACGACAGTCTGCTGCTGGAAGCGGTGACCCTGCCGGCCGCCGCGGCACCGGGTACCACTGTCCCGGTGAGCCTGACGTGGACGGTTATGCAGCCGGTCACCGCAAGTACCAAACTGTTTCTCCACCTGGTGAGCCAGGACGACCTCACGCCTCTGACCCAGGTCGACGAAACCATCCTTGCCGACCGTTACCCACCACGCCTGTGGTCGGCCGGCGACCGCCTGCCCGATCACCACACGCTGCCCATCCCACCCGATCTGCCGCCAGGCACCTATCGAGTCGTGGCCGGTCTCTACCAAGACGAACCCGGCTGGCCGCGCCTTCACATGCACGCCGCACGGGGAGCCACCAACGAGAATAGCCTGATCCTGGGCACGATCGAGATCCGGCCATAAGACGTATCAAGACGCTGCCGAATTCCAGTTCGCCGCTCCCGATCCTCCTCTCCCTACTCCCTACTCCCTACTCCCTCCGCAATCCGCTCTCCCCATTTGACAAGTCTACCCGGCTGTGCTAAACTCTTAGTAAGTTAACTTAACTTACTAAGAGTTGGACCCATCTGGTGAATCCACAGCGTACCAAGGCAACACATCAACAGACCAAGACCTTCAACGGCCAGCTGGTGCTGCGCACCATCTTCGACAGCGGCGAGATCAGCCGTGCACAAGTGGCGCGTGTCACCGGGTTGACGCGAGTCACGGTGTCGGAAATCGTGGCTGATCTGTTGGAACGCGGTCTGGTGGCTGAAGTGGGTCGCGGCCCCTCGACCGGCGGCAAGAACCCGATCTTGCTCAGTGTGGTCGATGATGCCCGCCATTTGATCGGTGTCGACCTGGCCAGTTACGAGTTTCGTGGGGCGGTGGTCAATCTACGGGGGCAGGTTCGGCGAGCGCTGAAGTTCCCCCTGTTCGGCCGCACCGGTGACGATGCCCTGGCCCTGGTCTTCGAGCTGGTCGATGCCTTACGCGCCGCGACCGACCGGCCGATTCTGGGTATCGGGATTGGCACGCCCGGTCTGGTCGATACCCAGACCGGTGTCGTACGCCAGGCCGTCAACCTGGAGTGGCGTGATCTGCCGTTGGCGGCACGGCTGCAGGCACATTACGACCTGCCGGTGTATGCAGCCAACGACAGCCAGGTCGCGGCGCTGGCGGAGCATACGTTTGGTGCAGGACGGACGGACCATAACCTGGTGGTGATCAAGGCGGGGCGCGGGATCGGTGCCGGTACGATTCTCAACGGGCAGCTGTTTCAGGGCGACCATTCGGCGGCGGGTGAGATTGGGCACATCGTGGTCGTCGAAGATGGCCAGCCCTGCCGCTGTGGTAAGACCGGCTGTCTGGAAACGGTTGCCAGTTCCGAGGCCATGGTGCGCGCGGCACGCCTGTTGGCCCAAAGTGACCAGGTGACATTCTTCAGCCGGTTTGCGGCTGATCCAAACCAGATCACCAGCGATGTGATTGTGGAGGCGATGGAGGCTGGTGACGTGGCCGCAACCGGACTGGTGACAACTGCGGCTGAGGCCCTGGGACGCGCCGTGGCCTACATTGTCGGTATTCTCAACGTGCGGCGGATTTTGTTGGTTGGCACGCTGACACACTTCGGCCAGGTGTGGTTCGACGCCGTTCAGCAGGCGATCTACTGCCACACGATGCCAGCCCTGGCCGCTGATATCGACGTGTCCCTGGGACAGCTCGACGAAAACGTGGTCACCCTTGGTGCATCGGCCTTACTATTGACGAACGAATTGGGACTCGACCTGGCGCGCTGACCCGGGTGGGTGGCTCCGTCAGGCAGGCCGGTCACCCGGCCAAGGAGGGAAAACGCAAAAACGTACCGCTGTGGCCCAACCTTTGTAAGACCAAGACCGACTTTCGATAACTCACGATTCTATCCAGGAGGAGAATCTCATGCGTAACAGTGTCAAGTTGCTGTTTCTTTTGGTGATCGCCAGCATGCTGCTGTCTGCGTGTGGCGGTGCGGCGACGCCGACTCAAGCACCGGCCACCGAACCAACCGCGGCCACCGAACCAACCGCGGCCGCTGAGCCGACCACCGCGGCTGAACAACCGTCGACCGCCGGGTGCGACACCACTACGACCCTCAAGATTATGGTGGTGGACTACGTCAAGGATGTCACCGACAAATGGCTGGAGAACGAAATCAAGCCGGCCTTCGAGAAGGACCATCCCTGCGTCACCGTCGAGTACGTCTACGTCAACTGGGGCACGCTGGATGAGACGATCCAGGGT
>JAYRNS010000844.1:0-3516 GCA_041912075.1 Anaerolineae bacterium | reverse complement strand
GGAGATGCTCAAACAGGGGGTGCACCCTGTGTTTGGCTGGAGTGTCGAATATGACGGCGATCGTTGATACCAGTTTCCTCGTGTCGCTGATCAACCCGCGCGAACAGCACCACCAGGCGTGTGTGGCGGTGGCCCGGCAGTTACACGAACGCCTGGTGATTCCGCAGGTGGTGCTGCCCGAGGCATGCTATCTCGTGGACAAGTACGTGGGGCATCCGGCCATGCGTGCCATGGTGCGGCAGCTCACCCTGCCTCAATGGAACCTTGAGCCGTTGCAGGAAGGGGATTTGGCCCGTGTGGCGGCAGTGCTCGATCAGTATCACGACCAGAGCCTCGATTTTGCCGACGCGTGTATCGTCGCCATCGCGGAGCGCCTGCATGTCCAGCGTGTACTGACGTTGGATCGACGCCATTTCACGCTGATTAGGCCGCAACACGGTGTCGCATTCGAGATTCTGCCAACATGACACTCACCACACTCGACCAGATCGTCGCCATCACCGACGTATCGGCCAAACACTGGCAGCCGTTCGAGGCTACCTCACCGGGTGGTATCCGTTTTGCCGGCTACCTCTGCCGGCAGGAGAGCGACAAGCTGGGTATGCTGGCGGTCACGTCACTGGATGATGCACCGCGGCTGGAGTTCATCCCGGCCATGCCCAAGATCCATTACCCCTACGTGCAGGACCGCGCAGGACACTTGCAGGTCAGCATCCCTGTGCCGCTCAACGTCGTCGACGCCCGGTTTACGGTCAAGCTGGATGGCACAGCCATTATCTTCTACCCCCTGGCCGCCACCGATGGCCAGGTCCTGGAAGTCGTGGCCCGCACGCGCCTGCTGCCGGTGCTGATGCCCAGCCGCTGGGGTGACTGGCACGGTCTGCTCGCCGACGCCCTGCCCGACCGCAGCCCAGTTGCGCGCGCCGTCGCTGAACAACACGTGGTGCTGGTTTTCGAGCTGTGGGGCTACCGCAACCCCCACCTGGTGCGCTACACCCAGCCCCTGGCGCTCACGCTGCACACCGCCATCCGTCACCGCAAACCGACCAGCTACCAGCGCCTGGCCGACCTGGCGCGACGTTACGCGCTGGACCTGGTGCCGACGCTCGAGGTAGCGGAGCCCGACGCAGCCGGGCTGGCCGTGGCCTACCGCCGCTGGCAGACGCAGCTCGAAGCCGCCAACCAGGCCGCCGGCCAGGACGTCTTCGTCCAGGAAGGTGCGGTGCTGATGCTGTCTACGGCCGAGACAGCGACCTACTGGAAGTGCAAGCCGCCGTCGATCGAAGAAATCCACTGGCAGGCCGACCAGCACATCAGCAAGGAGGTCGTACGCCAGGCCCTGCTGAAGATGTTAGAGAACGGCTACGACTTTGCCAACGCCCGCACCGAAGACGTGCAGACGGCCCTGGAAGCCGATTTCGACCCGCAGCTGGTGGCCGGCGAAGCGGGGCTCATCGAGCGTATGGTTTTGGACTTTGTCGTCGAGCTGCAGCGCCAGGCATGGCTGCGCAATCTGGTTGAGGGTTCAGGCCTGAACCCGCACGATCTGCCTGCCATGATGCGCTACCTTTCGCAGCACTACGGCCGCAAGGAAATGGGCTGGGTGTATGCCACGGTCAAGGCGCTGTACGGAGTGGAATGAACGAGTGGGTCACTTGCCACGACGGTAGCCATTGATCGAGCGTAGTCGATGGCTATGCTCAAGCGAAGTGACCCACCAGCCTGGTTTGACGCGCAGAATCGATGTGTTACACTGCATCATCACCTGCTGTTGCGCCCGAGGGATTTGCCGGATGCGACTCGACGAACTGCTGACGCGCATCGACACCTTACGTGACGAGATCGACGCCCTGCGTCCGCTCGATCCCGACCAGGCCGCGCGCCTGCGGCAGAAGCTGAACCTCGATTGGAACTACCATTCGAACGCGATCGAAGGCAACACGCTGACGTTGGGTGAGACGCGGGCGTTTCTGCTCTACGGGATCACCGCACACGGCAAGCCGTTTCGCGACTACCTCGACATCAAGGGCCACAATGAGGCGATTCGGTATCTGGAGGACCTGGTGCGGCGTGCGGAGATGCTCACTGAGGCGGTGATTCGCGAGCTGCACCGCGTTCTCCTGGTCGAAGCCTACGACGTCGACGCGATCACAGCCGATGGCCGGCCGACGCGGCGCCGGATTGCGCTTGGCCAATACAAAACGGCGCCCAACCACGTGCGTACCACAACGGGCGAGATCCACTTCTACGCCAGCCCGCAAGAAACGCCCGCTCTAATGGGTGAGTTGATGGCCTGGCACCGGAGGGAAACCGAAGCTGGCGAGCTGCATCCCCTGGTGCTGGCGGCAACGTTTCACTACCGCTGCGGCGCGATCCATCCTTTCGACGACGGCAACGGCCGCATGGCTCGGCTGCTGGCCAATTTCATTCTCATGCAGCACCGCTTCGTGCCGGTTATCATCCCAATCCAGGCGCGCGGCGACTACCTGCTCGCCCTGGAAGGAGCCGACGCCGGCGATCTGACCGATTTCGTTGTGCTCGTGGGAGAAGCGTTGATCCAATCGCTGACGTTGACCCTGCGCGCCGCCCGCGGCGAGCCCCTGGAGGAACCCGGTGGCCTCGATCGCAGAATCCAGCGGCTGCGCGAACAGCTGGCGACCTACGAAACGCCGGACCAGGACGTTGGACCGGCTGCTTGACCAGCTTCGAGAAATGAATCCGATGGCGGGCACCCCTACCCGCAGGACAGCCAATCACTCCCCAACAATAGCCCGGCCAAGCCGGGCTTCGTCTGTGTAGCCGTGACTTCTAGTCGCCGTTGAATTCGACCATGCGTGAGACCACCAGTTCACCGGTGGCAGCCGGTTCAGGAGCCATTACGGCGCTGGCGGGCGAAGGCTGCACCGGCGTTCGTTCGCGGTGGGTCGCAACTGCCGGCGGTGCCGCGTTCTGCCCCGTGCGCTTGCCTGGCCGGCGGTGCTCGGCCAGGACGTAACTACCGAGCACGAACACCATCGCCGCTGCCTGCAGGCCAATGCCTTCCCACGTCGCATAGACGCCAAACCACAAACCGGTCCAGTAGGGCAGCACGAGCCAGCGCAGGGGATGGGTCGGCAGCCAGCCCACGATCTGCATGGCGTGGACCGTGTGGCCCACCATCACAAGAAGTACTGCACCGATCAGGACCCCGGTCCACACCAACATCTTCTTGTAGGGCAGTCGCGATTGGAACTTGAAGGTGACCAAACCGACCGCCAGCACGCCCACAATACCCACCAACACACCTTGCACGACCGTCCACAGCCCGCTTTCCAGCACCAGCGCCTGTACAAAGAGCACGGTCTCGAAGCCTTCGCGGTAGACGCTCGAGAAGCCCAACAGCACAAACCCCATCATCTGGCCGGCAGCCACGCCACCCATCAACGCCTTCTTTCGTGCGTGAAAGCCGGCGAGATGGTCGGTCCAATAGACCTGGTGAAAGAACCAGTTGGTGATCAGCAGCAGCACACCGATCGC
>JAYRNS010000843.1:0-3413 GCA_041912075.1 Anaerolineae bacterium | reverse complement strand
TACAGCTTTTACCTGACCCAAGAGGACAGCATCGCCGGCGGTGTCACGGTGGCCGAAACCAACGTCGCCGATACGACCTACCTGGGCTGGTGCGGCGCTGGCGTCCAGGACCCGAACGGCAATCCCTATCCGTGTTACCAGAATCCGTACAACCCCAACCTGCCCGCCGGTCGTGAAGGCTGGGTCGCGCGCCGCACCAATGGCAGCGGCAACCCGTACATGTGGTTCAAGATCAACGACGCCTATCTGTTCGGTGGCAACAGCACGGTCAAGGTCGCCGTCACCTATGCGGACATGGGGACCGACCGCTTCAAGCTGGAGTACGATTCGACGACCGGTCTGCGGGCAGCCACCGTTGCGGGTACCGGGCTCGATTACGTGCAAAAGACCAACAGCAACACCTGGAAAACGGTGACCTTCCTGGCCAATAACGCCCGCATGGCCAATGGACTGACGGGGGGTGCCGATTTTCGTCTCAACAGCAACGGTGACGGTGACGAGCACATCCACCTGGTGATGTTCAACAAGGACGCGGCCGGTTTTGCCGGCCCACCGGTGACCTTCACGCCGTCGCCGACACCGACCGTCACGCCCACGCCCACCGCCACGCCGACCCCGCAGGCACAAACGGGCCACGTGACTGGGGCAGTCTACAACGACCTCAATCGCAACGGCAGCTGGGACAGCGGCGAGCCACCCCTGGCCGGTGCGGTCATCAACCTGCGTACACCGCAGGGTGCCCTGGTGCGCACGGTTACCACTGGCGGCAACGGCACTTACATTCTCGACAACGTGCCGGTCGGCACCTACCTGCTGCAAGAAATCCCACCGGCCGGTTACGCCGGCGGCGTCCAAATCGGTATCCAGATTGCCGCCGGTAGCACGTTCACACAGAACTTCCCCAACTACCGCCAAACCTCGCTTTATATACCGCAGGTCAGACGGTAAGAGTTGGCAACTCCGTGTATCAGGCATCGGAAGTCCCAAAGACTTCCGATGCCTGTTTTTGCCCCATCTGAACGAACTGTCACGTTGCCGCGCACCCTTTTTCATACCGTTTTCATGTTGCCGTGCTAATCTGACCAAGGGCCGGTGCCGTCTGTACCGGCGTGAACTGCCGCGAGCCGACAGAGGGGTCGCTCCCCGGACTTGAAAGCCTGCTGGAGGAGAAGCCAGCCATGAAAATGATTCACCCTGCTCTTTCCAACCTGTATCCCCGCCTGCGCCATACCGTCATCGGATTGTTGGTCCTCATGACGCTGCTGGCAACCTTACTGCCGGCGGGGAGTGTGGTTCCCGTTTCCGCCGGGACCGCCGCGGAACCCGCTGCCGCGAACACGCCTGACATCCCATCACCCCCGGTCACACGCCCCGGTATCTACGCCGTGGCCGAAGATGGCACGATGAACCCCAGCCGCTATCACCTGGCCGGCAGCCTGCGCACCTTCAACTGGGCCGAGCTGCACACCGGGCCCAACCAGTACAACTGGGCTGGTCTGGATCAATGGCTCAACACCGTGGCCCAAAATGGCAAAGCCGCCGCGATTGGCATCTCCACCTACAACGGTCGCTGCTGCGGTGGCATCAGCGCCATGCCGGCCTGGATTCGCACCACCTATCCCAACACGGTTGTTTCCGCTGGTGCCTGTGATCCGTCACAGTTCCCGCAAGGCGGGTGTGTCAACGGCCAGTGGTACCTGCCCAAATATTGGGACGCCGATTACCTGAACCTTTACGGCCAGTTCATCCAGGCCCTGGGTGACCGCTACAAAGGCGACGCGCGGGTCGAGTGGGTGGCCATGGGCTTTGGCACCTTTGGAGAAAACCATGCCGCCAACACGAGCAGTGATCTGAGCGCACTGACCAACGCCGGTCTCAACGTCGATCTGTGGATCAGCACGATGCAGCAGGTCATCGACCGTTATTCCAATGCCTTCCGCAGTGGCGGTGTCCTGCAAAAGATGCCGATGATTCAGGTTGCGTCGTTCACCTACCAAACCCGCGAACGCTGGGTGTTGTCCAACTACGCCGCTGCGCGCGGCATCGGCCTCTCGTTCAACGGTTTGACACCCGACTTCAATAACGCCGTCCAGGGCGCCGAGCGCTGTAATACACGCAACGAGTGCGGCATGTATGACCCGATTTTCGAGCATAACCGCACGGTACCCATCGCTTTCGAGACGTACCAGTATATGATCTGTGATACCACCAACGTGTACTGGGCGATGTTGAGTGGTATGGACAAACGGGCTGATTTCCTGCGGCTCAATTACGACCTCTTTTACGATCCGGTGACCCACCAGGATCGGACCGAAAACCTGGCCATCTTCGACTGGACGGCGCGCTACGTCGGCAAGACCGTATCAAACACACCCAGTGTTTGGGTGGCTCTGCGTGAACACCGCATCCCCACGCGTTTCTGTTACGCCCAACCGGAGACGGTCGCCTACTACCCGCAGATGGGCAACTACAGCTTCTATCTGATCCAGGATGACAACGTGCCCGGCGGCCGCACCATCCCCGAAACCAACGATTCGACCGTCACCAGTTTTGGCTGCAGCGGCAGCTGGTGTCTGCCTGGCTCCGCCTACTTCACGGGTGGCTACAACCCGGCGATTCCCGCCGGCCGCCAGGGCTGGGTGGTGCGCCGCACCGACCAGGCGACGGGCAACCACAGTATGTGGTTCAAAATCGACGACAGCTACATCAACGGTGGCACCAACCAGGTGATCCTCACCGTCACCTACGCCGACATGGGCAGTGATCGTTGGGCGCTAAAATACGATGGCCCCAGCGGTGAACAAACCGCCATCCCCGACGGCTCGACCAACCCCTGGGTGCAGAAATCCGGCAGCAGCACCTGGAAAACGGCCACTTTCCACATCAACGACGCCCGGTTTGCTAACGGTCTGAGCGGCAGCAGCGACTTCCGCATCGATTCGCTGGGTGATGGCGACGAATGGATTCACCTGGTCGACGTGGCACGGCAGGGCGGGCCGATCCCACCAACGTCCACACCGACGCAAACGCCAACCCCACCCCCAGGCGCCACCGCCACACCCACGCCCACCGCGACGCCAACGTCTATTCCGACCGTGCCGCCGCCCAGCTCGGGCAGCTGGACGCTACAGTGGCACGGCAGCGACGATCTCAACGACATCGACTTTGTGACCTCCCAAATCGGCTGGGCTGTTGGCAAGAGCGGTCACCTCATGCGCACCACGAACGGCGGTGAAAGCTGGTTTTTCCAGCAGACCTCGCCGGCCGTCGACGTCGAAGCGGTTGACTTCATCGACAGCAACCTGGGCTGGATGGCCGGTGCCGAGGGACGTATCTGGAACTCGACCAACGGTGGTGTCACCTGGGCGGTTCAGAATACACCGACGGCCAACCGTCTCACCGAGGTCGGTATG
>JAYRNS010000842.1:0-2185 GCA_041912075.1 Anaerolineae bacterium | reverse complement strand
GTTACCATCCAAATTGAATAAGGAGTTACTGTGAGACAAGCACGATCCGCACTCTTACCGCTGCTCATGGCTGCCCTTCTGCTTGCGCTCCTACCAGGCCTGGCCGCCGCATACCAGGGTTCGCAGGTGCACCAGGAGCAGACCGCTGAGCAGACCCCAGAGCCGACACCGGTGCCGGACGACTGGAGCCGCATCCAGGACGCCGGCAAGATTGTTTTTGGCACGGCTGCCGATTACCCACCGTTTGAGTACTACAATTCCAAGTTTGAACTGGACGGCTTTGATATTGCGCTGGCCAAGGCCATCGGCGAACAGCTGGGGCTGGAGGTGCAGTTCAAGGACTACGCCTTTGACGGCCTGTTGGATGCCGTCCAGCTAAATGCTGTGGACGCGGCAATCAGCGCCATCTCGGTGACCCCAGACCGGCAGCAGGTGGTGGACTTCTCCAACCTATACTACATCGGCAACTCGGTGGCAATGACCACCGATACCATGTCACAGACGATTCGCTCGGCCACCGATTTTGCAGGGCTGACGGTGGGCGTGCAGCGCGGGACGACGTTCCAGGCGCGTGCCCAGGAGATGCTGGTAGACTCGGGCGTGATCCCGCAGGAGGACCTGGTCGTTTATCCCAACGTCAGCGCGGCGATTGTCGACCGGCGCAGCGGCAACCTGGACGTGGCGCTGATTGGCGAGCCGACGGCCGAGCAGGCGATGAAGAACGCTACCGACCTGAAGCTGGTGGGCGAAGGGTTCTCCCAACAGCAGTACGCCATCGCCGTGCCCCAGGGGTCGAATCTCACGAACAGGCTCAACCAGGCGCTGGTGGCGCTGCAGAGCGACGGCACCTTTGCCGAACTGGTCAAGCTGTACCTGGCCGAGGACCCCAAGCAGGTGACGCCGGACGAGGAGACAGGTATCGTCGAAAATGTGCCCCCCACGGAAACGCCGACCGCACCCAGTGCTACGGCGACGCCGACTGCGCCCAGTGCTACAGCGACACCGGAACCCTGCATCGACGACATGGCCTTTGTGGGCGACCTCAACCTGGACGACCAGAACATGACGGCGCCGCCGGTGATGGCACCAGGGCAGAACTTCAGCAAAGGCTGGCGCGTGCGCAACAGCGGCACCTGCACATGGGCGCCGGACTATGCGATCGCCTATGTCAACGGTAACCGGCCCGAAGCGCAGATGAACGGCCAGCCGACGCAAGTCGGACAGCGGGTGGCGCCGGGCGAGACGATCGACATCTGGGTGGCGCTGCAGGCGCCGCAGGTGTACGGGACATTCCAGGGCTTCTGGCAGATGCGCAACAGCACCCAGCAGTACTTTGGCCAGGTCGTGTGGGTGGGCATCCAGGTGCCGGACCCGAATCCGCCCCCGCCCCCTCCTCCGCCGCCGCCTTCGAAGCCGGAGCCCAACCTGCGGGCCGACAGCAATTACATCAGCCAGGGGCAGTGCACGACGATCCGCTGGGATATCGACGGTGTGATGGCGGTCTTCTTCGTGGAGAACGGCAACCAGTCGGGCGTGGGCGGGCATGATGCGCGCACCGTGTGCCCAACGCAGACGACAACGTATGTGCTGCGGGTGATGTACATGGATGGATCGACGACCGATTACCCCATCACGATCAATGTCAACCCGAACAACGATTACACGATGAACTTCTGGGCCGACAACACGAACATCAGTGCCGGCCAGTGTACGACGCTGCGGTGGGACGTGCGCAACGTGCAGGCGGTGTATCTGAACGGCGAAGGCGTACCGGGGGTGAGCCAGCGCGACGTGTGCCCGGGCCAGACGACTACCTACACCCTGACGGCGACCAAGATGGACGGCAGCCAGGACTCGCGGCAGGTGACGGTCAATGTGTCGGGTGGGCAGCCGCCGCAGCCGGAGACGCCAAAGATCGACCAGTTCTCGGTGAGCGCTAACCAGATTCACCTGGGCGAATGTGTAACCTTCAACTGGCGGACAGACAATGCAGATGCAGTCAACCTCCTGCGCAACGGCTCGCCGATCGTCGCGGGCGGCGGTACGAATGGTTCAGCGCAGGACTGCCCACCGGCCGGCGGGTTGTACGAGTACCGGCTGGATGCGTATTCGGGCGCCGGCCAGGTATCGCAGGTGGTGATGGTAGAAGTGTCGCAGATGCAGCCGCGGTAGTCTGTCTGAACCG
>JAYRNS010000841.1:0-2055 GCA_041912075.1 Anaerolineae bacterium | reverse complement strand
CACGGGCCCTACGTCATGACCCAGAGCATCTCTTCGATTTCAGCTTCAGCGGCTTGAAGACCGCGACGTTACGCCTGACCCGCACACTCCAAGCGACCGGCCAACCGCTGCCGCTGGCTGATCTGGCGGCCAGTTTCCAGGACGCCGTGGCCGATGCCTTGATTGGCAAAATCCTGGTGGCCATCGATGCTTACGACGTTCATCACGTGTGCGTGTGCGGCGGTGTGGCGGCCAACGCGGAACTGCGCCGCCAGCTCGCCGGGCGCCTGCCTGTGCCCTATTCTATTCCGCCCATCTGGCTTTGCACCGACAACGCCGCCATGATCGCCAGCGCCGGATACTACCGGCTGCAGGCGGGATTCACTAGCGGTTGGGACCTCGATGCCCTGCCCAACCTGAAGCTGACCTGAAGAACGCCGCGAGAGATGCCAACTTTCTAAAAGTTGGCATCTCTGCCCCGCAGCCCGGCCCGCATCGCCTCCTGCTCGTTCCAGGGGGTTTCGGTCGTGCCAAAGCACATCGACCGTTCGTGCCCCTTACCACAGGCGATGACCACGTCTCCGGGCCGTGCCATGCGACAGGCAAAGGCAATCGCCTCGGCCCGGTCGTCCACGCGCCAGAAACTTTCGCCTTCGACGCCGCCCGTCTCGCGGCACCCGCGTGCAATTTCGGCCGAGATGTCGGCGAGGGATTCGGTGCGCGGGTCTTCAGCCGTGATGACGGTGGCGTCGGCCAGTTGGGCACCGACCGTACCCATGAGGTAGCGTTTGGCGCGGTCACGTTCGCCAGCTGAGCCAAATACGGTGATCAGCCGGCCGCCAGGTGCAACGAGGGGCCGTACAGTCTCCAGCGCACGGGCCAGCGAAACCGGCGAGTGGGCAAAATCGACGACCGCCAGAAAGGGCTGGCCTTCGTCGATACGCTCCATCCGTCCCAGAACACCCGGAAATTGGGCGACTGCTGTCTGCACCGTTTCCGGCGTCACCCCCAGCACCATGGACACGCACGCGGCGGCGAGAATGTTGTAGACATTGAAATTGCCGATGAGCGACGTCTCGATGGGTGTGTGCCGCAGGTCGCGCGACAAACCGAAGTCACGCACGGCGGGACCCAGGTCTAACACAAACGACGTGTGATCCGGGGCATGCTCGATGTTGTTGGCCTGCACAATCCCGTTCTGCAGACCATAGGTGAGCCGCCGGACATCCGTCCGGCCCTGGCCCAGGACGGCGGTCAACATTGGGAAACTGGCATCGTCGGCGTTGAGCACTGCCGCTTTGCCGACGCCTGGTTTGTCCACGGCATAACTAAGCTCACGAAAGAGGCGGCTCTTGGCTGCTGCGTAGTCCTCCCACGTGCCGTGGTAGTCGAGATGTTCGTGCGTGATGTTGGTCACCGCGGCGATGTCGAACTCACAGGCATCGACCCGGCGCTGGTGCAGCCCGTGCGAGGTGGTCTCGAGCACGGCCATCTCACAGCCGGCAGCGACCATGCGTGCGAGGAAACGCTGCACGTCGGGCGCATCGGGGGTCGTCACGTGCAGGCCGGTGTCGATCGTTTCGCCATTGATGTCGGCACTGACCGTTGAAATCATGCCCACCGAGTGACCCGCAGCACGCAAGATGGCAGCAATCAAACTGGTGGTTGTCGTTTTGCCATCGGTCCCCGTCACGCCCACCATGGTGAGGTGGCGGGCCGGGAAGTCGTTCCAGGCGGCAGCCAGCCAGGCCAGGGCAGCCCGGCTGTTTTCGACCTGGTAATACGACAGGGCTGGCAGCGTTTCGAGCACAGGTAACAGTTCCGGTGGGCGCTGGCCAACCACGGCGACCGCGCCACGCTGCACTGCGGCGGCAATGTATTCGTGCCCATCGGCATTGACCCCCGGCACGGCAACGAACAACGTGCCGGGCAGCACGCGGCGGGAATCGGCCGTGACACCGGTTACCTCACCGTCGTTGCGAGCCACCTGTCGCACAATACGCAAGACCGAGACCAGGGATGAAAGTTTCATCATGACTCCGTCAACAAGCCCTCAGGCCCTGCTTTTGTGCACGT
>JAYRNS010000840.1:0-3743 GCA_041912075.1 Anaerolineae bacterium | reverse complement strand
CATCTTCGGTGCCTTGATCATGCTGTGGGTGGTTTCGTTTGCCTGGCGCCGCCTGATCGTGCGCCCCGATCCGCCGCTGCCGGCGCGTGCAGGGGTGGGAATACCCGACGTCAGCCCGGCCGCCGTGCCCTACGCGGACGTGTCTGCTGGGGCGCGCTGAGCGCTGGTATGGGAAAAGGTGATTCTATGTTAAAATCGAGACGTTGGTTATGGGTGGTGGCGGCCGTCGTCACCCTGCTGGTCGTGATCGCCGTGGGTGGGCTGATCTTTCTGAATGCCCGCACTGCCCGGCCCATGCCGGAAGCACAGGCGGCCATGCAGTCGGACACGCAGGTCGAAGTGGAACGTGATGGCTGGCTGGTGTTCCGCCCGATCGATCGTGAGCCGCAGACGGGCTTCATCTTCTACCCGGGCGGGCTGGTCGATCCGGTGGCGTACGCACCGCCGGCGCGGGCACTGGCTGCGCAGGGATACCTGGTGGTAATTCCACCGATGCCCCTCAACCTGGCGGTGTTGGCGCCCAACGAAGCTTCCAGCGTCATCGCTGCCTATCCGGCGATCCAGCACTGGGTGATCGGCGGGCATTCCCTGGGGGGCGCCATGGCCGCACAGTACGCGGACCAAAACCCGGATGCGGTCGACGGTCTGGCCCTGTGGGCTGCATTTCCGGCGGCTGCCAATGATTTGTCCGAGCAGGATTTGCAGGTCACCTCGATCTACGGGACACTGGATGGTCTGGCAACACCGGCCGAAGTACGCGCAGCGCAGCCTCAGCTGCCGGCCGCTACGACGTGGGTGCCCATCGAGGGTGGCAACCATGCCCAGTTTGGTTGGTATGGCCCGCAGCGGGGTGACAACGAGGCAGCCATCAGTCGTGTGGAACAACAGAAACAGGCGATTGCCGCCACCGCCGCGCTGCTGGCGCAGGTAACGGAAAACCCGTGATGCCGGGTCACCTGCTGCCTCGACGCATTCCGAATGGAGACGCTCCTGATCGAAACCTGGATACTGTACACGATTGTCGGTTTTTTACTGGGCGCGATTCCTTTTTCGCTGCTGTTGGGGCGGCTGTTTCTCGGCACTGACATTCGCGCGTACGGCGACCATAACCCGGGGGCAGCCAATGTCGTGCGGGCAGGCAGCAAGGGTCTCGGCGTGCTGGGGGTCGTGCTCGATGGCTTCAAAGGATGTATTCCGGTGGCGCTGGCGGTCTATGGCAGCGGTGTCAGCGGCTGGGCAGTGCTGCCAGTGACGCTGGCGCCGCTGTTTGGTCACGCCTTCTCACCTTTTTTGGGCGGCCACGGTGGCAAAGGCATTTCGACGACGTTTGGGGTGTGGACAGGTCTGACCATTTGGGAGGTGCCCACTGTCCTGGGGCTTGCCTCCGGTTTGTTCGGTTATCTCTTGGGTTTCAAGGGCTGGGCGGTGATCCTGGCCAGCACGACGACCCTGCTCTACTTGATTCTGCGCCAGGCTGACGTGGTTTGGATCGTCACGTTTGCGGTCAACATGGTGCTGTTTGTCTGGAAGTACCGCAGCGACCTGCGCCAGCCGCCACAGCTGCGGCCGCCGGTGGCACAGCGGTTGGGCAGGCATCCATGAGCCAGGCGTTTGTCGATCACCAGACCGGTCTGTTGGTCTTCTTGCTGGTTCTCCTGGTCATTGGCTTGACCAACCTCAAGGCCCTGCGCCGGCTGGGTGATGCCGCACCCCTGGACACCTGGCCGCGTGTGTCTGTCATGGTGCCGGCGCGCAACGAGGAAAAGAACATTGGTGCCTGTGTGTTGTCACTCGTCAACCAGGATTACCCCAACTATGAGGTACTCGTGCTCGACGATGAATCCACCGATGGCACGCGCCAGGTCCTGGCGGACATGCAGGCATCCCTGGTTGCCCAGGCACAAATGCCCGGCCGCGGTCAGCCCCTGCACGTGCTGCACGGCGGCGCCAAACCCGAAGGCTGGCTCGGCAAACACTGGGCGTGTCACCAGCTGGCCCAGGCGGCCGGGGGCGACATCCTGGTCTTTACCGACGCCGATACGGTGCATCACCCAGCCACCTTGCGCGATGCGGTCGCTCTGCTTTCGGCGGAAAAGGCCGACTTTATGAGCGCGCTGCCCCGGCAGATCGTCAAGACCTGGGGCGAAAAACTGGTCATCCCTTTTCTGCCGTGGGCCTTGTGGAGCTTCTTCCCCCTGGCCCTCGCCCATCGGGTGCGTCTGCCAGGACTGACGGCGGCGATCGGTCAGTTCATGATGATCCGGCGCACCACCTATGATGCCATCGGTGGTTACGAAGCGATCCGCAGCCAGGTCGTCGATGACTTCGCCCTGGCGCGGCGCACCAAGGCGCAGGGACACCGCTGGCGGCTGGTCGATGGCACGAGCCGGGTTTCCTGCCGCATGTATCATACCTTCTACGACGTGTGGCACGGGTTCGGCAAAAACTTGTATGCCTTATTCGGCCACAACGTCCTGCTTTTTCTGTTCGTGTGGCTCTGGCTGGCCGTTGTGTTCTGGGAGCCGTTGATCGTCATCGGCTGGCGCCTGGCCGGCGGCACCCTCTGGCCGGACAGCCTGCGCCTGGCCCTGGCTTCGGTCGCCGTCAGTCTGGTACTGTGGGGCACCAGTAACTGGCGCTTCCGCCTGCCACCGCTGCAGATGCCCTTCTACCCGGTCACCATCCTGCTGACCGTGATCATCGCCCTCAACTCACTCATCGGCACCGTGACCGGTCGCGTGACCTGGAAAGGACGGCCAATTCAGCACCGGGCACCACACGCGGGCGATGCGACGCCACAGGGTGGCGCCTGACCATGTGACGCGAGCGGGCGCGCGACAGTCTTTGTGGCTACAAGATTGTTTCTGGTCGGATTGAGATGTGGCAATGAGCAAGATGAAACGTGTGTACAAAATCATTGGTATGATTCTCGCCGGATTACTGTTGGCGTTGTTGCTGGTGCCGTTTGCCATCCCGGTGCCCGCGCTAACCGGGGTCAAGCCAGTCACCGAGTTGGGTGATGCGGACAGCAAGTTCCTGGACGTCGATGGCCTGCAGGTGCACGCCAAAATCGCCGGCGAGGGGCAGCCGGTGATGGTGCTGCTGCACGGTTTTGGCGCCAGCACGTTTTCCTGGCGTGAAGTGATCGCTCCACTGAGCCAGCTGGGCACCGTCGTCGCCTACGATCGCCCCGGTTTTGGTTTGACCGAGCGCCCGCTGCGTGGCGCGTGGGGCGACCAGAACCCATACAGCGCGCAGGCGCAGGTTGATTTGCTCGTGGCACTGCTCGACAAACTCGGTGTGGAGCGGGCCATCCTGATTGGCAATTCCGCCGGCGGTACGATTGCAGCCCGGGTGGCGCTCGAACACCCTGATCGTGTCCAGGGTCTGGTGTTGGTCGATGCGGCCATCTACACGGGCGGGGGTACGCCATCGTTGATGCGACCGCTGTTCAACACACCGCAGATGCAGCACCTTGGACCGCTCATTGCCCGGTCGCTCGCCGCACGGATTCCGGAGCTGCTGCCCACGGCGTGGCACGATCCGGCCAAGGTGACACCCGAAATTCTCGCCGGTTATCAGAAACCGCTGCAGGCGGTCGATTGGGACCGCGGGCTGTGGGAATATACCCTGGCGAGCGAACAGCCCGACGATTTGACAGGACGTCTCAAGGGCCTGGGCAACCTGCCGGTGCTGGTCATCACTGGTGACGACGATACCTGGGTCCCCACCGCCGAAAGTCT
>JAYRNS010000839.1:0-4256 GCA_041912075.1 Anaerolineae bacterium | reverse complement strand
CCACTGCGCCGGCCAGGCTGGCCATGTTATTGACCTCGAAGATCAGGCTGCACAGCGGCACGTAACGCAGCATGTCGCTGTCGCCGGTGCCCCACAGCATAGGTGACTCAGGGTTGAGCCAGACGATGCGTTTGCAGCGCTTTTTGACTGCATCCAGGGATGCCAGTTCGGGGTCGTTGTGGTTGTTGCGGCCGTCGCCTACGATGATCACGGTCGTGCGGTGGTCGACCGCATCCAGGTGGTCGCGACAGAAGTGCAGCAGGCTGAGACCCAGGTCGGTGTTGTAGTAACCGGGCTGCAGCCGTTCCAGTACGCGCTCAAGGGCCACGTCAGGCCGGAAGGCGACGAAATCGGCCGTAATTTCGTGGATGTCGTCGATAAAGGCAAACGAGCGCGCGTTGGCCACCTGGTCCTGCAGCTCGTAGATCAGCCGCAGCATAAATTCCACCACCGGCCGCATCGACGTCGAAACGTCACAGATCAGCACGAGCTTGGGTTTGAGCTGGCGCTGGCGGTATTTGAGCTCCAACGGCACGCCGCCATACTTCAGATTGGTACGCAGCGTGCGTTTGACGTCAAGCGTGCCGGCTTTGCCGCGCTGCTGGCGCAGGGCGGCGCGGCTGCGCAGCTGGGCCGCCAGCCGGTGTACTTGTTTGCGCAGCTCCTCGGCCTCGCGCTCGCTCAGAGACTGAAACGGCCGCTGCATCAGATCGTCGGCCGGCATCGCCTGGCGCGGCTCACGTGCGGCGTTGCGCGCAATCGAGCTGCCCACGTACTGGCTCACCTGTTCGCGCAGGGCGTCCTGGTTGGCCCGCACCAGGTCACGCAGCCGGTCGACCGACTGCTTGTCCATGCCCAGGCGGTCCAACAGCTGCCACAGCTCCTGCAGCGCCCGCTGCACGTCGTCGGCACCCAGCGCACGCAGCATACGGTTGGTCAGCCACGGCTGCTGGTAGGGATGGTTGATGCGGTTGAGACCCACCAGCTTGCCGAGCTCCTCCAGCTGCTCCTGGCTGAGCTGCTCACCCTTGAGCAATCGTTCCAGCAGCTCACGCATCTTGCCCGTAAACTGGCGGATGGCGTTGGCCAGCAGGTTGATCTCGTCGGGCGACAGGTCATCCATGGCATTCAGCATGGGCGGGCCGCCCAGGCCAAAATAGAGCGGAAAGAGCCGCTCGAACGCGGCGACGTCCTGCGGTTCTTTGATCAGCGTGGCCTGCAGCGCCATGCGAAACTGCGCACGATCCTGGATACCCAGCGCCCGTACGGCCGCAAAGGCGTCGGCACTCTCCGCCACCGAGATACGCACACCGGCGGAGCGCAGCCCGGCGATGAACTCAACCAATCGATCTTCCATGATGGGTGTCTCCCGTCGCACGCCCGCCTGGCGCTCAAGCGCCAGGCTGATAGCTCAAGTCGGCTGTAAGCCGACTGGCGGCTAGTTATCCCATTCCCCTCGATAACGCTTTTTGTTCGACCGCGGCCGGAACTCGTCGAAACTATCACTGCTCGACCCGGTCAGGCTGCGCTGTACACGCAGCATGTCCGATTCGTGTTTGAGCAGCACGGTCAACGTCGTGTCCAGCGTGGCCTGGTCGATCTGTTTGGCGTTCAAGAGCACGAGCGCCTTGGCCCAGTCGAGGGTCTCGCTGATGCTGGGCCGTTTCTTCAGATCGAGCTGGCGGATCTGCTGTACCATCTCGACGGCCTGACGGGCGAGCTGCGGCGCCAGGTCGGGCACCTTGAGGTGGACGATCGCCAGCTCACCTTCGAGCGATGGGTAGGTCAGATAGAGATAGAGACAGCGGCGTTTGAGCGCTTCGCTGAGTTCACGCGTATTGTTGCTGGTGAGGACAACCATCGGCATGTGACGAGCCTTGACCGTGCCCAACTCCGGCACGCTGACCTGGAAGTCACTCAGGACCTCCAACAAAAAGGCCTCGAACGCGGCGTCCGCGCGATCGATTTCGTCGATGAGCAGGACCACCGGCTCGGTCGCGGTCAGGGCCTGCAGCAGCGGCCGCGGCAGCAAAAAGCGCTCGGAGAAGAAGACATCGTCTTCGGTCGCCAGGCGGTCGGCCGCCTCCACCAGTGACGTGGCGTCGGCCAGCAGGTTGGCCAGCTTGTCACGCAGCAGCTGCGTGTAGAGCATCTGCTTGGCGTATTCCCATTCGTAGAGGGCTTTCGTCTCGTCGAGGCCCTCGTAACACTGTAAACGAATCAAGCGCCGGCCAGCGGCCGCCGCCCAGGCCTTGGCCAGCTCGGTTTTGCCGACCCCCGCGGGGCCTTCGGCCAGGATTGGTTTTTCCAGCCGCTCGGCCAGGTACAACACGGTCGCCAGGTCGTCGGAGGCGATGTAACGCTGCGTTTGCAGGCGGACGCGAACGTCCGCCGGGTCCTTGAACATGGTTCACCTGTCCTGTGAGATGGCGGCTGCCGGGGCACAGTCTCGGACCCAACCGCATCGTTGGCAGAAGGCCGTGTGCGCCGCGTCGATTTCGTCTGTGGGTAGGCCACTACCTTACGCCTGATAGCGGACCAAATCAGTGAGGTGACTCACGATTCTCTCGGCCACAGAGATCGCAGAGATCACAGAGAATTCTGAAGCGTCGTGCTGTGCTCAGTGGGGTTGTGGGCATGGGTTGACATGAAATGGGTCTGACCGGCCGGGTTGGGGTGCCGCGGCCGGTCAGGGAGCCGCCGCGTTAGCGCAGCGTGGTGCGGCGGCGGGTCACCACCGCGGCTGCCAGCACAGCCAGGGTGCCGGCGATGGCCAGGGCGGCCCAGGACGTCAGGGTTGACGACTGGACATCGACGCCGCTCAGGGTCACCGCGGTCGGTGCCTGCTGCACGGCGGCCAGGACGTTGATTTCGCCGTAACCGAAGGTGTTGTTGGGAATGTTGGAACCCGGTACACCCCCGCAGGTCTGCGTACTGGTGCGCGGCGTGGCCGTGGCGTTGAACAGCGCCTCGGTGGCATCGACGTTGCCGATCAGGTTGGGGTGCGCCGACCAGAGCAGCGCCACCGCACCGGCGACGTGCGGTGCGGCCATCGACGTGCCGCTCATGGTGCCATAACCCGACGGGGGTATGCTCGAGCGTACACCAACACCCGGCGCTGTGATGTCGGGTTTGAGCAGGTTGGTGAAGGCCGACGGACCGCGGCTGCTGAAGCTGGCAATCGCGCCGGTGGATGCCGACAGAGCGCCGATCGTGTAAGAGCTGTCGTAGATGGCAATGGGTGTGTTCACGGTCCCGCAAGCAGAACCGGAATTGCCGGCCGAGGCCACGACGACGATGCCGGCCGCACGCGCAGCGTTGACTTCGTTGACCAGATCGTTTGCTGGATCATCACAGTTTTCGCCGCCGGCGGTATTCGGGCAGCCCCACGAATTATTGATGGCATCCGGTGCCAGCGCGGGATTGGGGTTCGCACCGGCCAGGTTGGTCGGCGCAATGAAGAACTGGAAGCAGTCGGCGTACCAGGCTTTGGTGCCATTTCCCTGGTCGTTCATATTGCGACAGCCGATCCACTTGGCCCCAGGGGCCACGCCGATCTGGGTGCCGGCGCCGTCGTCACCGACCATGGTGCCTACAGTATGTGTGCCGTGTCCATGAGGATCAGTGGGGACGTCAGGTGACGTGCATGCATTGCCCGGCGGCATGAAAGCGCTGAAGGCGCACGTCCCATCACGCCAGTTATAGTTATGATCGGCCGTAGTACCGTTCCAGCCGCGGTATTTGCCCTTGATTGCCGGATGATCCCATGCCACGCCGACATCGGCACCCGCTACCACGATGCCCTGACCGGTGTAACCGAGGGCCCACACTTCCGGCGCGTGAATGTAGGTGAGACCGGGCTCCACTGTCGCTGGCGCGTTGTGATCCACCGGACCCTCGACTTGCGGCAGGTCCGCTTTGTACCAGGTGTTGGCCTCGACACTGGCCACGTCACTGCGGGCGGCCAGCTCGGTCGCCAGCGCCAGGTCGCCCGCAACCAGAATCATGTTGCGCACAAAGTAGGACTTGTAGGCGATACCCTGCGTATCGAGGAAAGCCCGCAGGCCGGCCTGGGTCCGTTCGGCGGTCGAACTCAGCTGGTCGTACACGTACTGCCCCTTGGCGGCTTTGGTCGCGAGCTGCGCCGCGCCGCTGAGGTCTGCCTGTTCCTGCAGCACAACGAAGAAGGCAGTGGTACCCTTGGCGGCAAACTCGGTCCGCAGGTCAGGCGTAATCTTATCCTGGCCGACGGGCTG
>JAYRNS010000838.1:0-4246 GCA_041912075.1 Anaerolineae bacterium | reverse complement strand
GGCTGGCAGCCCATCGCGGTCGTGTTACACCCGCAGCGTCAACCGCAGCGGGTGATGACGTGACCAAGGCCGCGGCCAGCACGGCGGGTGCTGAGGTGCCCGTCGATACGACGGCAGCCGCGGGTGACCCGGCCGTGGCTGGTGAGCCAGATATTCCTACCCCATCTACGGTGTCGCAGCCCGTCACCGTCGAGGATCAGCCCGCGCCAGATGACCTGCTGCGCATCAAAGGCGTGGGACCAAAGACCGCCGGCCTGCTGGAAGCCGCAGGTATCACGACCTTCGCCCAACTGGCAGTCACCCCTGTCGATCAGTTACAGGCCATCCTGCAGCAGGCGGGTGGTCGGTACCGGATCGTCGATCCAACCTCGTGGCCGGCCCAGGCACAGGAGATGCTGGCCACACCGGCCCACGATTAGGGCATTTCCACCCGGGTTCACCGTTGCACGTACCATCCATTGGCTGGGGGGCCTGGTCAGACATCGAACGGTCTGGCGCGGTACCACCCGTTAGTGCGTCTTTGACGATTTCGTAGATTCACCAAGGAGATAACCAAATGGAATTCCTCGCAGTCATTGCCGGCGCTGCTGTCGTTGCCGCCTCTCCCCTGGTGCCACAGCTGCGGCCCACGGCCAAAAAGGTCGTGGCCGGTGGCCTTGCCGTCTTCGAGGCGACCAAGACGGTCGCGGCGGTGGCGGGCGAAAATTGGATGGACCTGCTCGCCGAGGCCAAGGCCGAACGCACGGCGGAGGCCGAAGCTCGCGCCGCGGCCGTCGAAACGATCGAAATCAACGTGCCCGAAGAGTGATAGTGCCGCCTGATGCCGGCCGGACGCAACCAAACGGCACGCGCGCCGAGATGTCAGCGTCGAAGCCAGCGCACGGCCGCCCCCACCGGCGTCAAGATACGCGGCTGCGCATCGTCGATAGGCTCCAGCGAAGAGAGACCACGCCATGAATGTGACCTGTCAGGTTGTCCACGCGACGACCGGTCGGCTCCGTTTGCAGGTTGACAGCATCGCCACACGACCCGAAGTCGGCCGATTTCTGGCCGACTTCCTGATGCGTGTGTCAGGCGTCACCGCGGTCCAGCTGCGCCCGGCAACCGCCAGTGTCATCGTCACGTATGATCCGGCACTCTGCACGCGCGAGACGATCATCGGCGCCCTCGTCAACCGGCTGGCGCCGCGACCCGCACTGACTGGCGATGTGCTGCCGGCTGACGCCACCGACCCGGCGATCTCGTTTCCCTACGCTGCGTGTGAGGTGCTGCACGTGGTGGGCGGTCGCGTGCGGTTGAGTGTGCCGGTTGCTGCCGTCCACGAAGACCTGGGTCATATCCTGGCTCATTTTCTGCGTCAGCAGGGCGGCATCCATCACGTCCGTCTCAGCACGCATGCGCGAAGCATCATCGTACAGTGCGATCCCAATGTTTGGGACGCAGCGTCCCTGCTCATGCTAGTCCGAGCCTACAACCCCGACGAGGATGACGTTCAGCAGTGGCTGGCTGCCCAGAAAAACCAGGCCAGCGGTCATGCAGACCCGCTCGTGCGGTCCAAACGGGAAGTGGCGCTGGCCGGCACCGCATTGGCCTTGGGGGTTTTGGGTGGCCCCGTCATGGCACCGGTCGCGTATGCCCTGCTGGCTGCCAGCAGCCTGTCCATCTTCCGCAAGGCACGACAGACGCTGCTCGAAGAACGCCGTCTCACCGTGGACACGCTCGACGCCACGGCGATTACCCTGCTGGCTGTCACCGGTGTCATCTGGCAGGCGGCCCTGCTCAACATCCTGCTCTCGAGCGGCGAACTGATCCGCGCCAGTACGCAGGAACGCGCCCGCAAAGCCCTGGGCGACGTGCTCGATTACATGTCCGACCTGGCCTGGGTCGAACGTGAGGGGCAGATCGTGTCGATCCCCGCCCGCGATGTCACGATGGGTGAGATCATTTTTGTCTTTCCCGGTGAGCGCATCCCGGTCGATGGTGTGGTGCTTGGCGGGAAGGCGCTGGTCGATCAGCATGCGCTGACCGGCGAGTCGATGCCGATCGAAAAAACGGTGCACGACACGGTTTTTGCGGCGACCGTGGTCAGCGAAGGCGAGCTCCAGGTGCGCGCCACGCGCGTGGGCCAGGACACACAGGTGGCCCAAATCGTGCAGCTCGTCGAGAATGCGCCCGTGTTCGACACCCGCGCCCAGGATTACGCCGAGCGCTGGGCCAACCGTCTGGTGCCCTACAGCTTTATCAGTGCCGGTATCATGGCGGCGATGGGCAATTTTACCCAGGCCATCACCCTGCTGGTGATCGACTATGCGGCTGGGTTCCGCGTGTCGGCGCCGACGGCGGTGATGAGCACCATCACCAAGGCGGCGCGGCACGGTATCCTGATCCGCGGCGGCCGCCACGTCGAGCAGCTGGCCGAGATCGATGCCCTCGTCTTCGACAAAACCGGTACGCTGACAATGGGCTGCCCCAACGTCGTAGCGGCTGTCTCGCTCCACCCCGCCTACGAGCTCGACCAGGTGGTGGCCCTGGCCGCGGCTGCCGAGAGCTACCTCACGCACCCCGTGGCCGAGGCGGTGGTCAAAGCGGCCGGCGACCGCGGGCTGGCCATCCCCACGCGGACCGACTTCGAATACCAGATCGGCCAGGGGGTCGTGGCACAGGTCGAGGGCCGAACCGTGCTCGTGGGCAGCCGCCGTTTCCTGGAAGCGCAGGGTATCCACTTCGATGCCCACGCCGGGCAGCACCTGAATGAGATCGAAGCCGCTGCGGCGTCGCCGCTGTGCATCGCCGTCGACGGGGCGCCGGCCGGGCTGTTGGGCCTGGCCGATCCCATCCGGCCCGAATCGGCATGGGTAGTCAAAACCCTGCACGAGCGCGGTATCAAACAGGTTGTCATGCTGACCGGCGATCGTGCACCGGTGGCGGCGGCGGTGGCCGGCCAGCTGGGGATCGAGCGCTACGTGGCCGAGGTTTTTCCGGGTGGCAAACTGGCGGCGGTCAAGGAGCTGCAGGCGCAGGGGTACAAGGTGGCGGTGGTGGGTGACGGGATCAACGATTCGCCGGCGCTGGCCCAGGCCGATGTGGGCATTGCCGTCAACGGTGGTACCGCCGTGGCCCAGGAGACGGCCGATGTGGTCATTTTGCAGGGCGATCTGCACAAACTCGTGCAGGCCATCGATATTGCCCGCGAAGGGGTTGGCCTGATTCGCCAGAACTGGCAGATCATCCGTGTGCCCAACACGATCGCCCTGGGACTGGCGTTTATGGGTTTGCTCAACCCGGTGGGGGCCTCGTTGATCAGCGATGGTTCAGCGCTGACGGCCGGCACCAACTCGCTGCGACCATTGATGTCCAAACCGGGTGAGAACCCACCGGCGCACAGCCCACGGGGGCATGCGGTATGAGCGGGCTCCAGGGTTCAGCTGCCGCCTCGGCCACCACGGCGCCGGCTGCCGGCGAAAAAGGCCAGCTGTACCAGTCGCTCGTGCGTTTCACGCGTTTTTACGCCACGCTCTCACCGACGATGATGGCGCTGCTGCTGGCGAAGAAGACCCGCTACGGGCGCTACATCCCCCTGCCTGACGCCCTGCCCGATGGGACCAAGGTTGGACGGTGGGTTTTTGGCACTCCGAACGGGGCCAACGGCACGGATGAGACCGCGCCAACCGGCAGCACCCACGGCCGGACTGTGCCTGGCCACAACGGCGAAGGGTTCACAAATGGGGCCGCGGGCGAAGCGTACCCGGAAGTCGTCGGCGGTCATCCGGTCGATGGCGTGCTGCCGGATGATGACGCATCCCAGGTCGACCCGACCGGCTCCTGTGGTTCAGGGTTTGCCGAAACCAGCCCGATGGCTACCAGGACGGTGCGGGTCGTCGAGTACGAGGTCATGCACGACGTGCCGGGCCGGGTGCGTGTGCGCATTCCACGTTTGGCGCACGATACCCGGTTCGCCCAGCGCCTGGCGGATGGCATCATGGCCCTGCCCGGTGTCCACGAGGCGCGTGTCAACCCGGCGTCGCGTTCGCTGGTCGTTCGCTACCGGCAGCATTTGCCTGGGTCGCGAGCGCAGCCTGCGATGGTGTCGCAGGTGATCGAATCTATCCGCGACGCGGCCCGGGTCGAGGCGGTCAAGAACCTGGCACCTGAGGGGGCATTGGCCGGGATGCGCGCCGGCCAGGTCGACGTCGTGGGTCGTCTGGCGCTGCCGGCCCTCAGCCTGGGCGTGAGCTTGGGTATGCTG